>JAYEMW010000522.1:0-6614 GCA_034718555.1 Thermodesulfobacteriota bacterium | reverse complement strand
GAAGAGGGTCTTTAATTATGGGATTGTCAAGTCCGCCGATTTCAATATTTTCATTTGAGGCGCCAATATGAAGGCCTGTTACAACTTTGATTCTGCCGGTTATTGTTCTGATCTTTTCTAATTTCATTCTTATCCCTCCTTAGTTATTTTTTACGCCTTCTATCCCGTAAAAAAATCCCACAACAGCTTCAAAGTGGAGCATAAATGCCTGAAAATCCTTTTCTCCCTCGATGCGGTCAAGATTGGTAGTTAAAAAATTCTTAAATGAGCGAGGAATTTTTGGATTAGAGGGATTTGATGCGTATGCGGCCTTGGATTTAACCATTTTAATTAACGGTTTCACCTTATCAAAACCTTCAATTCCGACCTTTTTTTCAAGCTGCCTGAATTCGTTAAAAAATTTTCTTAATTGCGCTGATGATAATGATCCTTTGTTATCAACACTTTTTCTTCCTGTTCTCCGGTTTTCATAATATTGTATAAATTCTTCAGCTTGCTTATTGGCTTCCTTTTCAAGCAAATCCGACCTTATAACTCCCTCTTCATCGAAATAGCCCATAATCCCTCCTTCTTAATCGGTTTTTCTGTTAAGATTAATTGCATAAAAAAGCGGTATATTCAGCATGTCAATTCTGCTGCGGTCCGCTGAATCAACTGCAAATATTTCATAAAGCATTTCAAGCTCTTTTTCATTTTCATGCTTATTGCTTCGTATGTTTCTGGCAATATCATAGTGAGCACTGGAAACATATCTACCTGCTTTCATGTCCCTGTCATAAACAAATCGCCTGTACATCCTGTGATATTCCAGCAAACGGTAAAGAAATGCGGTGGTGAAATGTGTACGTTCCTTTTCTTCAACCGCCTTGTCAAACTTTTTACCAATTTCCAATAGTTCTTCAAATTTTTCCCAGGACATTACTTCACCGTAAAAAGCTACAGAATCTTTGATGCGATTATTTTCTTTATTCTCTTTTGCTTTTTTAAGCTGCTCTTCCGCAATTTCTGCTGCCATTCGCATTGGAAGGCGAGGCCTGCCGGTTAAGATTCCGCAGGATAGAGTTATATCCGGGTTCATAGCACAAAACCGCCCCATTTTGTTTCTTAGTTCAATTGCACAATTGATAGTCTGCAGCCATGGCCCTATTAAAAAAAGATCATCACCGCCAGCAAAAACAACGTAAATATCAGGATATTTTTTTCTCAGAAGTTTTACGAGATATTCAGAAAAGAACAGATTGATCATCCTGGATAAAGAAGCAAGCCTTGCCACTGAAAGCTTGTCCCCAAGTCCTATGCTGAAAATAAGTCCGAGATTATCCACATCAGCCTTTAAAAAACTCAAAAGTGCTCTTCCAGTGAGTTCTCCTTTGCTGCCAGTTTTTTTTGACTTCTGGGCAATCATGTTAAATGTTTTGGGGAAATATTCCCCGTATTGTCCAATTTTATCAACCTGCTCATTAAAACCATCCTCTTTTTCAAACAATTTGAACCAGTTTTCATCTTTTAGTTCTTCCTTGGTTACTTCAGGAAGATGGCGGGCTATTCTGGCCTTTGAAAATATGCCGGTATCTGCGATGGATTCAATATGGCTGATATTTTTTAAATCTGTAGGAGCATTTACTGAAAGAGTTAAGGATGTTTGACCGAAAAGAGGGATTCTTCCTTTGCTTCCATAGATAAGGTAATCTGTTTTTGGCAGTTTGGTTCCTATATAAACAATCTGTTCACAGCATTCTTTACATACCGGAATATGAATATTTTCTTTTTCCTCATACTTTAATGAGGATTTGTCATCTGCTGCATTTATTTCGCATAAAGAACAATTCCTTCCTTCTCTTTCATCATAACCTGAATTTACTATAGGACCGTTTTTTAAAATCGCTTTTCTTAATTTCCTGAATTTGCACCCTTCAATAGCTTCATTGACTGCATCAATACTACCCTGGAATTCTGAAAGAAGCAGATCGTGCTGTGTTATCATGGTACTCCATGAAATATTCATAGTTAAAAGGCCTTTAAATTTTTCCATAAAAAATATTTGAATCTCTTCATCTATTTTTTCAGTCTCCTTGATTATTTTCTCAGTGGCAGGAAGAAGAAGTATAAATTTTCCTCCTGAATCAACAAGCCTGAACACTGAAAAAAGGCCGAGCCTGCTTTGCAGTTCAAGCAAAACAGATCTTGTCAAAACCTGAAGATAAAAAGATCTTGCACGAAATATTTTTGATACCCCACGGCCACTGTTTTTATTAATACCAAATATATAATTCTGTATTCCTGAAAGATCACCTCCAAGAAGTATGAATTTTTTCCTGTCATCTTTCCAGCCAGGCAAATCTCCTGCCTGGCTATGATATACATATAAGGCCTGCGCAATACATGCAGTTGAAAAAGAGTGATCAAAAAGCGAAATATCCGACAGCGTGTTGTATGATGAAGATGGTATTGACCAGGTATATTTTTCCATAATAAAATGGAAAGTCCGTATTGTTATTAATATTGATTATCTCATTATGAAATTTTTCAAAAAGCTCTATATATTCTTCTGGTTTTCCCTCTGGTTTTCCAGATTTCGGAAAAATATTTGTCCCGTCAGATTCAAGAGCAGAAAGTTCATAATGCCAGCTTTCAGAAGATTGGAATGTGTGATTATAGAGCTCAATTTCATCGAAGATTGAAATAAGACGGTTCTCTCTGAATCCGGTTTTTCCCTCATTATCAGGTATTTCAATTCTGTCAGAACCCGCACTTAATCTGTCTGCTATTGTGACGCACATTTCCATAAGATTGTCCGTATCCGGTTTGTGATGTGCTGATGCGGTTCTGGCTATTACGGATCTAAATTTTTCAAGCTTCTCTGGCAGCGGCAAATCGTTTTCCAGAAAATAATCCGAATAAACTGTATGCCAATGCCCAGGTTTCCCCTTATAATTTGTCAGATATTCACCCTCCATAGACTTTGAATAGGGACGTTTTGCTCTTTGCGCAAATTTACCGATATCATGCATCAAAGCGCTTAAAACTACAATTTGAAGATCATTTGTCATTTTACCCCTCTTCTTTCAAGACCCGCCGATTAAACAAAATAACATTTCAGTCATCTTTTCCAAAATAAAGCTCCACAGCTTCTCTAATATTTTCACCTGCTTCTTTAAATGTATTATCTTTTGAAATACCCCGGGAAGCGATGGGACATAAACAGTTTATACACCTTCTTCAGCCGATTCAAAGAATGTTTTTACTGTAACACACTGATGTTGCATTTTCTCATTTTTCCTTTATCCGTTTCAACCATTGCAACGTTGCTGCCTAAACGGTTTTGCTAAAAAATCTAATTCCGGTCTTTCTCCTTTTAAAGGTAAGCGTTCACGGAACGCTGAAATTAGAAAATAGTCCCGCAGGGCGGGATTGGAAATTTGACCTTCATGTTTTGTTATTGTTGATGAACGCATTCAATTTTGGGCCGAGTTTATCAACTATCGCTTTTAATGGCTATCACCTGTCAAAGTCGTGCCAGGCCCTACCTGATAACTCTTCTACCGGTTTGTAATCATCCAACTTGTAAACTTGGTTCATCCCTGTCTGTGCGATGCACGCAGACATGTGCATCGCACAGACAGGCGCAGGCAGGTCCCCCAAATTTCTATTTTCCAATTTCAAGTTTCAAGCCGTGAACGGCTACTTTTAAAGATATTTCACGGCGTCTTTGAGGCTTAAACCTATCCATTTTGGACGATATTCAGGATAGTTTGCAAGGAGCCTTTGCGATTTTTGTTTTAATAGACCGGTTTTGATTCTGGATGGATTCATTTTTATTTCAGCAACAACTATTTCCTTTTTCATGTCGTTAACAGCAACAAGATCAATCTCATTTTGATTTCCTTTTTCCCAATAGGAACCTATCCGGTTATATTTGCCTGTACCGGCAAACAACTCATGATAAAATTTTTCAAGTATCCTGCCGCAATAAGTTAAGTAATCGCGTTTGAGTAATGTTTTGATGTAGCCGAAATTTTCAGTTTCAATTGCGGAATAATTACGATAAAGAAAACGGAACCAGAAATTTAAAAAGTTGTCGGTGATAAAATATTTTTGAAGACGTGAATTAGGTTTTGCATTAATCGGCTTGTGTTTTGAAATAATTGAATAATCTTTTTCCAGACGGTCCAGGTACCCTCCTATATTACGTTCCAGAATAGATTCAATTTCCGTCCTTGCTGTTTTTCCTGCTGAAATAAGCTCAAGAATCGAAAAATATATGCCATACTCCTTGCCGAATTCTTCAATAAGAAGATTTTTTCCTTCGTTTAAAAAAGGAGAGTTCGCTTCAAGAATAAAATCTACAATATGATTATAAGATGAAGCTGAATTCGTTACAAGCATTTCAATATATCTCGGGATTCCACCGGTAAATACATAATAATCAAATAAGGTTTTTAAATCATTGATACCATAATCACCTAATATCCGGCTTATGTGTTTTATGGTAAACGGCTTTATGAAAAAAATACGATCTGCTCTTTGAAAAAGGGGTTCTTTTGCATTCTGGAATATTTTGTGCATTAACGAATAGATAGAACCTATTAAAATTAGATTTAGTTTGGACCGATTCTTGTTTATATCCCATAAATGCTGCATTTCAGAGTAAACAGCCTGGTTTATGGCAAAAAATCCCTGAAATTCATCAATAATAAGTGTAAAGTTCTCTTTGGTTGAAATTTCAAGGAGGAGCGAAAAGATATCTTTGAATTTCCTGATCTCACCGATTACAGGGACATCAAATACCCGCCTTATTTCTTCTAAATATTCAATGCAAAGTAAAGATTCTGATTTTTTTGAGACAAAGAGGTATATAAATTTGTGGTTTCGGACAAACTCAAGTGAAAGCATCGTCTTACCGACGCGCCTTCTTCCGGTGAGCACAGACATTTTTGCGCCTTCTTTGGTTTGTCCATAGAGTTTTAAAAGAGCATTAAGCTCTGAATTTCGATCATAAAATTTCATAAACAATATTCTCTGTTACAGTAACTTAAGTTACTGTAACTTTTTACATCTTAAGTCAAGCCAAAAAGAATAAAATTTTAAAAAATAATTTCTATCTTGTCCCGATCCATCCGGATTCCATACCGGGTATTGGGTCGTGTTCCCACTGATATGATCTCCATGTCCTTTAAGGCATAAGGGCCGAATCTGGTAAGAAGATCCAGCTTGATTTTGCCTTTATACATATTAAAGTTGTCAGCGTTTAGGCCGGTGATACCTGTATCACTCATCTCGTCCAAGGGATGCGTACCGGATATTCTCTTGTACAAATCGGTAATTTCATCCTGCTTTTCATAAATAGACTGGATATCGAGGAAACATTCGGTGCAATTTCCACAGGTATCCACCTTTTTTGTGCAGTTTTTTTTCTGAAGGGCGAAAAAGGCATAGAGCGCCATGCGTGCCGGCATCAGGTCCAGTTCAACGGTTTTGTAGGTTATTTTTCTGGAAATCATATTCACTTTCAGGAGGTGAGTCTCCTCTTTTATCAGTGAAAGCATGAGAGTACCCGGGTCTTTTGGCATTTTCAAAAGTTCGGTGGATAGCTGCTCCCGGATAGAAAAAAAGGGCATGTGAATAAGATTCACTTCTGCATATTTTGTTTCTTTAAAAAACGGCTTTCCCTGGTGGTCTCGAAGCTCAATTGGCTTTGATTTTTTAGGAGGATAATAAAAATCCCGGCTGCTTTCAAATTCCGAAGAGACCAATACGTGGTAAAGGCGATCCTGGGGTCTGCCATATATCTGGACTGCCAGGCTCAGGCATGAACTCATGGTCTTTCTGCCTCCTGCAACGGAAAAAAAGACAGCCGTGTCTAAACTGCTGGTGAAGCTGAAGGTCAGTTCAAGGCATTTTTTAAGAAATCTTTCATTGTCGAGTTCGCTGCCTATATCTGGAATTTCAATACCATGCTCATCGCTAATTACATGAATGTTCCGGTGGCTAAAATCTATTGAGGAGGGGTTTATCCCATATTCGTCAAGATATTGGTAATACCGGCCATTTTTTCCTGAAAGGAGTGTGGCGTATATCATTTCTTTCCCGTCTCGTGTGGTAATCACGTGAATAGCATCTACTGTTTTCTTGCTCTGATGAAGGGCAAAGAGGGTCTCGGTTATTACCTGGGGACTGAGGCCTGTGACTGCGAGGAGTATGTTCTTCATTTCAATATCTCGGCATTTATTTTACCCAATCCAAAGGAGGTCTGTTTGCCTAAATGGAACTGGGAGCATAAGTCCATCAAAGGGAGATAATCACCAATTTCACCTTCGTATATAATTGAGCCGATCATGCCGCCCATGAGCATGGATTTGTCCTGCCGGCTGGAATACCGTCGCCAGTCAAACCAGTGAAGGTTTGAATTTAATATGTGCACTCCTTCTGCCCTCTTTACCATGCCCCTGTAGTCAAGGTCCGGTTCTCCATCTCCATAATAATTAAACAGAGATGATACCCTTCTCAGCATTGTCCTTACAAGCACATGAAATGGGAGTTCAGCGGATAGCCTGTTGGTAAATTTCAGGCGCAAAGGGGTTTCAATGGTGATTTTCAGTTTGAAAGGGTCTGCT
>JAYEMW010000521.1:0-6621 GCA_034718555.1 Thermodesulfobacteriota bacterium | reverse complement strand
TCATTTCTTTTTTCATTTTAGCTATCTCCTTTAAGTTAAAAGTTTAAACACGATTCCTTTGGCCTTAGATGGCCTCAGGCTTTCTTACCAAACTGTACAATTTTTTTGTCTGTCCGACTTCCATTCCGACGATACCCTTCTCAAAGCCCGGAATAAGCTCTCCGCTTCCAAGGGAAAATTTAAAGGGCTCATCCTTCTTTGACTTGCTAAGAGGCTGTCCGAGAATGTCCTTTTTCCTCAACTCTTTGTCATGCTCAAAAAATTATCCTCGGAATATCAACCATATACCTGCGGTAATTTTTTTCGCATTCCTCTATTTGAGAAAAAATTACTATTCTCGGACAGCCCCCTAAATACCTCACCATTTTCCAGTCTGCCCGTGAGGTGCACCTTTACCGTATTCCCATTTTTTACCTGGCTCATAGGCACCTCCCTTCCCCAGGATTTTGTGTTAAGCTTGCTGCTTGATAATTTGTTCTCTATTCCTGTTGCTCCTATGGCCCCTAACTGCCGCCCTGCCCTCCATTACTAAAAGAATTTGGGCTTTGCGCTGAACCTGAAGGTTCTCTCACCTGCAATATAAGCAACAGGCGTGTGCCGCGACAGTTCAACCCCTTGTATTGAATGCAAAAAACCGATTAAAAAAAGAAACGTTGTGACGGTGATAGGATGAGGAGGGCTGTTTAAGTAACATCTTCTCAAACTGCCTCACCCTTTTCACCAGATCGGAGAGCACGTCGGTCTTACTTCCCAATCCTATGTAATCCCTCAGTGCATCATTGATGAGCGCCTGATAGTTTTTCGCTGTCTCAGACACTCTTTTTTTGAAATAGGTGATGATATCCCTGTCCAAATTGACGTGGTCCACGTCTTTGGAACTTTGATAATGTACAGAATACCTGCATCCATGGGAAGGTGCGATGTTTCCCTCCCCAGTCGGTTTTCGTAGATGTCATTTACTCTCATGGCGAATGATCTTTTCCCGATCATTCTAAGAGAGATACCTGTCATCCGTTTCTAATTTCACAATAATGAATGAAAGTTCTGTGTATTTTTTACACTGTACACATAAAATATGCATAAGTCAATTCTATTTCTCAAATTGTCATTTACGAATTAAAAGTAATCCGTTCCTGCTGGAGTTAAGATCTAAAGGTTGAACAGTGGGCTTCGATTCTTCTTGACCATGCCTGACAGGAAAAATTGTCCTATTTATTGAATCACGGGCTCTCAGCTCAATTTAATCTCCTTTTAAGTCTTTCGATGTTTTTTTTAAGAACCCTGATTCGCCTAATATACCCCTTTCCTCGCCTGCTATTCTCATTGATCTTTGATAGTTTCTTCTTTAAGGATTCTATAACTTTTATCCTATTGGCCATTAGTCTTTCAATGCCACTAACTTTTCTTGACTTTTTAGGCTTTGTAAAAACAAAAACTTCTGAAATTAAAGCTTGTTTTTTACTCGAACCAGAATAAATTATGGCGTGATTCAAACCTACTAAAAGTCTTTTTAATGCTTCTCTTAGGGGAATTTTACTTTTTTTAATTGTTATTTTCTTTTTTAAATAAATTGGGAAATTAACATAAATATTTGTTTTTTCAGCAAGTCTCAAAAGTATGTTTTTTAAATCGGCATTTTTTGCCGATATAGTTAATAAATTATTAATATACCTTATGCGAATCTTTTGATGAGAACTCTGTGCATATAAAAAACAGTCTGCAATTGTCAAATGGACCAAAAAAATAAAAATTAGGAATACGCCGGCCTTTTTAAGTCTTAATGGTGCTGATAAATTGTAAGAATTTTTATAAATCATAGCCTATAAATCTTTTTCATCTCCAGCTCGGCAATAAGAGGTAGATGGTCTGAAGCCATCTGAGTGTTCTTATTGATCTTGACTTCTACCTTAAGGGGGGTGAAGTGATTTGAGATAAACATATGATCAATACGAATAAGGGGGGCTTTAGAGTGAAATGTCCGTTTGGGGAGCAACGGATCATCCAATGTCTTTTGAACATCAATGAGATATTTCTTTAGCCGTCGGTAAGTTTTTGATAAAGCGCCGGCATTAAGGTCTCCACAAAAAATGACTGGCTCATTTTTTGGAACTGACAAAAGCCAGTTGTTATCCAATAACACTTTTAACTGTTTGCCTCGTTCCGGTTTGTAGAGACTAAGGTGGGTATTAAAGAAAGATATTGGTCCCACAGGTGTTTGAAGCGTCGCTTGAATAGCCCCTCTTTTTCTCGGATTTAATTTGGGACATAGGTTTGGCAACCAGTCACAATAATATTGGTTAAATGAAAAACGGCTTAGGATAGCAAGTCCGAATGCATGCAGGCCGTTGCTTTCAACCGGAAAAAAAACGTAGTCCATATCAAGAGATTCAGCAAGGCTTCTTGCTTGATTGCAATTTTTACCGACAGTTTTTTCTGTATCGACTTCTTGCAAGGCAACTATATCCGCATCGGAATCGCCGATAATATTTAATGTGTTCTGCAGATTGACCTCTCTGTTTGCATTGATACCACTATGAATGTTATAGCTCATGGCCCGAAAAACGAACTGTTCACCCGCAACACCCGGTTCCGGTGCTTTGCTGTGTTCTTCAACTATATATTTTTTCATGATACGATTTGATATAATTTTCCTTTAAATTGAGGAATCAAACGCTTATTGCCGGTTGTCTGGGGACAGCAGGAGTTTCTGGCCTGGATAAATAATTCGATCCAGGCTTATTTGGTTGAGGCGGCAGAGTTCGTCCACCGACATGCCGTGTAATTGGGCGATCAAGGAAAGGCTGTCACCGGGGCGGACTATATGATGGTGCCCTGTGCCTGAAGAAAATGGTTTCATTTTAATTTCTGATGAAGCTTCACTCTTCGCAGGAACCGATGTCACTCCCTTTTTCATCTGGCCAAACCTTTTGACCAATTTATCAGGTTGTTGTGCCGGAGAGCTTCCGGATTCGTTAAGGTTTTCAACATAATGCAGGAATTCTTTTTGCTGCTTTATGAAAGAGACGATTTTATCCTCTATACCCTCAAGCTGGGTCAGTCTCTTGTCAAGATGGTTCAGTTTGGCTTGTACTTCGGATAAATCCTCCATGGATACATCATTGCCAATTCCTAAAAATATAGCAATAAGGATGATTAAAAACAGAATACCCGTGATTCCAAGAGGCAGGGTTTTTCTCTGGACTCTGAAATCAGAGGATGTTTTGCGGCCCATGAGGTCTTTCATCTTTATCTGAACTCTCCTTTGTCGGTTTCCCCTTTTGAGGATTGATTTTCAAAATGCGTGCTTGGCTGCTTCAGATCCGGAAATAATCCCTATCCTAATAGTGGGCAAAAGCCCTATAAGGGGCTTGATTCTACTTAATGGTCTAAAAAATTTCAAACGCTCTTCCTGACTTCGCATAAACCCAATCGCGCTCTTGTCCTGTATTTATGGATATAATTACAAAAATGCATATGACTTGTTACTATCCATACTTGATAGATGGATAGTTTTGTTTTCTATTTACTACTGTACTCATAACAGACTTAGAGGCCGAGGTCAAATTTGACATAAAATTTTTATTTTGAAACCTGTCCGTTATATTTAAACCTCCATAGAAGGCAGGAATGACCGAATGTGTGTCATTTTAACCTCACCTATTTCGAGATGGATTTTAGCACAGTAAGAAAGTCAAAAGATGTTTAATTGCAATTAAAGCCAACACCTATCCGCCATAACTAATAAAACCAGATTATTTGCTATTGACAATCCTCCTCTATGTCTCAATCCCCAAACCTGGAAATATTGTCGCAGATTTGCCCTTGACGTCCAAGGATATTTGCTCCATACTTCTGCCCAAAAGATTAATAAAAAGCTAAAAGAACCTTATACCAGTTCATCAACAATAATTGTAAATGGATTAGAAATGACAAGCAAAAAAGCAGGTTTAAAAAGAAGATTAAGCTTTACCGGATTTATCTATCTTATATTTTTTGTGATTATCTTATTTGTTCAGGTAACTTCCTTTGCGCGGACTGATGATAATAAAAATAATATAAAAAATGAGAATTCCCAAGAAGAAATTTTAAAACATAGAGCGCAACTCAAAGAAGAGATCAAAAAAAATAAGACCGATATAGAATTAAAAACAGATAGTGATTTAACAGACCATTCCTCCTTTCTTGAGAAAAAATTAGAGATACTCCAGAAAATTGACCTTATCTATGAACAGCAGCTCTCTCAGATCAAGCAATATTCTGACCTTAAACAGAGCATGAGCCAGTTGCAGGACAAACTGTCTAACCTGAAATCCAAAGAAATCCCATATAAGGCTCCCTATTCTTTCCTCTTGCTGGATGAGCTTAAAGAAAAACTTGCGCTTTTGGAGGATCAGGCTGACACTATAAAGGTTGCTGTCAAGACCGTTGAAGACTCTCTTCAGGCTGCAAAAGATAAAATGGAAACAATGGAACAAAACCGCCGCCGTATCAAGGATGATCTTAAGGCAAAAGATAAGGAGGAAGCAACTTCCAATGACCTTACATTAGCCAGGCTGTCAAGCCGTCTTGCTGAAGAGAGGATTAAGCACCTAAAAATAACCTTACAAAATGAAAAGACCAAAGAATCTATCCACCAACTTAAATTTGAGACATTAACTCAAGAAATTACCTTAGTTAGCCCCCTTGTCCAATTCACTCAAAAAGAACTTCAAGATCAGATTTTTAAGATTGAAAAGAATTCAATTTCCTTAAAATATAGGCTAAAAAAGGTGAGGACAAGAGAAGAATTGACACACTCCCGCTGGGCAAATGCTAAAAAGCAACTTGACATGGTTTTTAGCCCGGATGAAAGAGAAAAAAAAGAAAAGGAGGTACTGGTCTGGAGAACCTGGACTGACACCTACCATCTCGAGGTGGAGGTCTTAAGCAAGAATCTTAAGAATCTTGACGATCTAAAGAAGATATGGCGGAGCCGTTATGAATTATTCCACAAAATAGATTCATTTGACCCTGCCGCCTGGAAAAAGAAATCTATTAGCACTCTGGAGCAGATGGGGATGGCAAAGCGACTCCTGATTGCCCGTCACTCAGACTGCCGCAATGAAATCCCTTCCTTGGAGAAAAAACTTAAATCAGCGAAAGAGGCATCAAAAATTACCTGGTTTGTCGAAGAGCAGCTTAAGGCTTTTAAAAAACAAGGAAGCATTTTTACAAAAGGCCTGGAAAGAATTAACTCCACTCAAAGGGCCTACCAGAAAATGTTAGGGGAAATTGAAAAAAAGGAGAAATATAAAAGCATAAAAGAGAAGTTGTCCGATCTCTGGGCGACTGTTTATCGAATCTGGCGCTATGAGATAACCTCAGTGGAAGATTATCCTATTACGGTAGGGAAAATCATAATTGCCTTGATATTGCTGACAATAGGATTTTTACTCTCACAACATCTTACGGCCCAGATAGGCAAACAACTCTTCAGTAGATTTGGCATGGACGAGGCTGCAACCATTGCTTTTCAAAAGATACTGCACTATCTGTTTTTAATAATGATAGTGCTTTTTGTGCTCAATATGGTCAGAATTCCCCTCACCTTTTTCACGGTTATAGGTGGTGCCCTTGCCATTGGAGTTGGTTTTGGCAGTCAGAATATTGTAAACAATTTTTTGAGTGGTTTGATCTTGCTGATTGAGCGGCCTGTAAAAATTGGTGATATTGTAGATGTAGAAAACATTCAGGGCACAGTAGAGTGGGTTGGTGGCCGCAGCACAAAAATCCGCACTTTTGATAACCTTCGCCTTGTAGTCCCTAATAGCACCCTCCTTCAAAATAAAGTAATCAATTGGAGTCTCTCAGATGATATTGTTCGCAGGGAAATCGTATTGGGGATAGCATATGGATCAGATGTAAAGAAGGCGGAGAGCTTAATTCTGAAGGCTGTAAGTGGACATAAATTAGTAGAAAAAGACCCGGCCCCGATAGTTCTTTTTAATGATTTCGGGGATAGTGCCTTGATTTTCAGAACACTTTTGTGGATTAAGATGTCAAAAGTAGGCATGGCCCATTATTATATCATACAGGTTGAAAGTGATATTCGGTTTAGCATTGACGAACTGTTCCGGCAAAATAATATTGTTATCGCCTTTCCACAACAGGATACCCATTTAGATACACTTAAACCGCTGGAGATAAGGTTAAAGCGAGAAAAAGAAAATAACGACACATAAAATTTTATTAACTAAGGGAAAGGCAATGGGGACAATGAAAACATAATCTTTTAATTTTTCATTTCGGCTATGCTGCCATAAATTTTTTTCTTCAACAGTAATAATCATAAATGTCCTTTTTAGTATTATGTTCACAAAAGATTCCTCCGACAAAGACCTGATTTTATATTTTCAGCAAACCAAATCCAACAAAATATTTGAATCTATCTATGATAGATATTCCTCTTTTGTTTACAGGAAGTGTTTGCTTATGACGGATAGCGAGGTAGATGCTCAGGATCTCACCCAGGAGATATGGATAAAGGTCTATTATGCCTTAGATCG
Organism: Thermodesulfobacteriota bacterium; assembly: GCA_034718555.1. GTDB lineage: Bacteria > Desulfobacterota > DSM-4660 > Desulfatiglandales > B25-G16 > M55B121. Next base: position 76 of record JAYEMW010000521.1, on the reverse strand, counting down.
GTTTAGATTCGAATCCAAATTTTCAACCTGGTTGAGCCGTATAACTATAAATAAATGCATTAATCATCTTAAGAGG
>JAYEMW010000520.1:0-6643 GCA_034718555.1 Thermodesulfobacteriota bacterium | reverse complement strand
TATGATAAGCAAGATAAGTGTTAAAATTACCAACTGTTTCATTTTGGTTTCTCCTAAAAGCATAACGTGCTCATGATTTGCGAGGCGGTAAAACCGGCAGGCCTTTCCAAGCTGTCGTATAAAAAAACAGAAAGGATTTTCAAAACCGAATGAATAACCCCGTCAGAGTCCATGAACTGGTTAGACATTTTTTCATAAGTTCAAATGTGATTCTATGTTTCTTGAAGACAGGATGCTCAGGAGTTTCACCCGGGGATGTATATTCTTTCTGATCATGATAAAACGATAAAATAGGAAGAAAGCTATTGTCAAGTAAGATTCTTGATGATCCAGCAATTCTCATTTTGGATGATTTATTTGCCACAGACCCACACAGACTGACACGGACAAATTATTTAAATTGCTGCCAACCTTTGATATCTTTATTTGTAAGCGTTCACGGAACGCTGAAATTAGAAAATAGTCCCGCAGGGCGGGATTGGAAATTTGGCCTTGATGCTTTTGTACTGTTGATGAACGGGAGAGATACAGTGTCAAATCTTGATCAATGATTAACCGGTTTTTTATAATCACAAATCAAGACACGACATTATATTCCAAAATTTGAGTAAGAATTTCCTTTTTGCGCAAAAAAGTAAAAGGGGATATCCATTTAGCGCAAGCGGAAAAGAACAATCTGAACAAGGATTTGAATGCTTGCCAATTTTTAAGTTAATTCATTGATTTTCCAGTATTATCACCAACATGGAATATGCTCTGTTGTTATCACAAAAAAATCAGGATGATTCGATACCATGTTAAGGTTTTTCTTTAATTTCAATATATTAGGGGTAAAAACCATACTGAAATATTACTGGTACTTGCGCTAAATGGATAGCCCCTTCAGGGAAAACGCTTGGTCTTAAATTAAAGCCCGGAAAGCCGGGGCCAAAGCCTGAAAAAAAGAATCAGGTTGCATAGGCTGGAATTAAGTAAGGTGTCCCCGGAATTGGCAGTGTTTTTTTATAAAAATATAGACAACTCTCAGTGCATTTTATATCATCCAGGCTATTATCCCCTTTGCATAACTACGAAACGCCCTGAGCAGCGCATGAGGCCCCGGAACGACCATCATAGAGCGTTTGGTTATTTGTGCCAGGGCTTATGTCGAATATGCAGCTCTCCAATAAAAAGCTTGACATGTATATTATAGTCATATACGCTTATTGTTAATGGAAAAAGAGTTTATTTATTTTGTCGGTTTCCAGTGGGACCAAGGCAATATCGATAAAAACCTTATCAAACATGATGTAGAAAACTGGGAATGTGAGCAGGTATTTTTCAATAGACCTCTTCTTGTTCTTGATGATCCAAAGCACTCAATCTCTGAAAAACGCTCGGCTGCCTTTGGCAAAACAGATGCTGATCGTCTTCTTATCTTTATATTCACAAAAAGGGATAACTTAATTAGAGTCATTTCCGCCAGGGAGATGAATAAGAAAGAGAGGAAATTTTACAATGAAAAAGGATAAAGCGATCCCTGTTTTTAAGAATGAGGATGAGGAGCGAGAATTCTGGGCCACTCATTCTCCGCTTGATTATTTTAATACAAAAAACTTTAAGAAAGCTTCTTTTCCTAAGTTAAAACCATCGGTAAAATCAATATCGATTCGGCTTCCAGAGGATATGCTTGCTGAACTAAAGACCCTTGCAAATAAAAAAGATGTGCCTTATCAGAGCTTGGCAAAAATCTACCTTGCCAGACAAATTTCTTTAGAGCGTGGTTTATTTCGAATCGCCCCGAAGAAAGGAATAAGGAGAATTGATACCCAACATGTCACTGGAGCCGATTCATAGAAGGCTGCCGCCTTTCAGAAACGGCTCAGTTTTTGTGTTATGGCGAAGGCTAAGAAAAGGTTGCATGGGGATAAGAATGGAAAATCATCAGAAGTAGGGAGGAAACAACAAAATGAACAATGAATTATTAGCCCCTTGCGGCATGTATTGTGGCGTTTGCGGTGTTTATATGGCAAGTCGCGACAATAATCGAAAACTAAAAGAAAAATTAGCCAATGCCTATAGTGTTACCCCTGAACAAATCGCCTGCAAAGGCTGTTTGTCAAACGAAAAATTTGTATACTGCCAAGAATGTGGTATTCGAAAATGTGTCATGGAAAAAAATTATGAAGGTTGCCATCAATGTGAAGAGTTTCCATGTAAATTAATTGATGAATTTCCTGTTCCTGTTGGTAAAAAAGTGATACTCCGCTCTGTTCCTGTTAGAAAAAAATTGGGTACTGAAAAGTGGGTGGAAGAAGAGGAAAAGCGTTACAGATGCCCTCATTGTGGTACCCAACTCTTTCGCGGCGCCAAACGCTGTACGAGTTGTAAGGAGTTAGTTGAGATAGATTAAAAAAGAGATCAAAAAAGTCCATAACCAGGCAAATTCTCGTGCCAAGGTAAGCCCGAATCCTTGGGAATCCATGTAAAAGGGGATGAAACTGGATGGTGTTGCCCAGTGGGTGGAAGTCCCACCTGAGTAAAGGTTAGCCACCGGCTCAGTAGACAAATCCACGTGCAAACCCGGTAATCCCGCGGATGGCGGGAAAGATGGGAGATACTTTGAGATCACAAACCGTGTCAACGAAACTTCAGCAGATTGCGAAACAGGCAGAGGACTATCCGCGGATGGTGTTCACAACTCTGGCGCATCATATGGATGTTGATTTTCTTCGGGAATCCTACCGACATACACGCAAAAACAGTTTCCCAGGAGTTCACACAATGGGTGACACCCATTGTGACATTAAAGGATAAAGGGAAAAGGGGTTAGATTCTCCTACTATGGAATCCCTCAATAGGGTAAGAAATAACACTAATTATTTGGAGACTATCTATGGAACGATATCAATTTGCTGCCTATAGCTGGGCTGAAATACATGATATAGAGAAAAAAAATAAAACCATCCTTATCCCTCTTGGCTCAACAGAACAGGAGGGAAACCATCTTCCTCTTGGCGTGGATACATATGTAGCAGAGGCTATCGCACAATCGGTAGCCAAAGAAACAGATTGCCTTGTTGGTCCTACCTTACCTGTGGGATACTCGGAGTGGTTTCTTGAGTTTCCAGGAACAGTGTCATTAAAAATAGAGACCCTCATGCAGGTATTAAGAGAATATATATCTAGCCTGATTCATCACGGTTTTAAGAAATTCATTTTTGTCAACGGTCATGGCGGTAATTCTCCTGCAGTGGACGTTATTTCCAGGGAATTTATAATGAGTCACGACGTGCAAATTGCCATGGTGGAAATATGGAAGATCGCCAACTCCCTGGCAAAAGATATCCCAGAGCTAAAAGAAAATATCTTGAGACATGCTGGAGAATTAATGACATCGGTGATGCTTTATCTTCATCCTGATAAGGTAAATATGAAAAAGGCAAAGGTTGAATATGTCAAATCAAAAAAACCTCATTTTAAGGCGAAATCAACTCTTGGCCTATCTGAATTTAAGGAAGTGGAAATTACTCTTTATGAAAAGGCCAAAAGTTTGACAGAATCTGGAATCATGGGAGATCCTTTGTCTGCCACAGCTGAAAAGGGAAATATTATCGTCAATACAATTACATCATACCTGACAGAGATGGTGAAAAATTTTTAGCCCCAAGTCAATGGGTGCCTATTCTTACACAAATTGCTGCCAACCTTTGATCTTTATTTATTATTGACATTTCGAACACGATATATAATTCTGTGAAAAATGGGAGCAAAAGTTAAATATTAAAACCGGCAAATTAGTCATGCCGCCTACTATGATATTCCTGTTTGTCGTATTTTGATAATAGTAGCGGCATACAGCCTACAGACTAGTTCTGCTTAATAAATGAGGGATAATAAAATAAAAATACATCCTCCTTTGTATATGATTGGCAGGAAAATAGGATGCTTGCGTTGTTCAACGATGATGCCGGTAATAGCATTTCTCGCTCCGAAAATTGATGATACAGAGGAGCAAGTTGGCGTATTAACAGGAATTGATACTATTCCCAAAGAAGTGTTGAAATTTATTCAAAGCAAAGTTTCAACATTCAAATTGAAACATTCCAAAATGGCAGGGAAAAATTATTTTGCAAATACATGTCCCAAATGCGGAGTTATTTATGGAGATTTTTTCTTGCAAGATGAACCCGGTTCACCTTTTTTCCCTGAAGATGAGGATGCGGCTAAATATTTATATATAAAGGAAATACCTTTGACTGAACCTATTGAAGTGTCAGCCGGATTGGGATTTGGACTTGGTGAAATGATCCTTTCTAATGCAAAACGGGTTTAGCGGAACATGCGTGTTCAAGGGACGCGCATAAAACGCGCGTCCATGACACGAGGCGTTCGGTGAAAAACAATGTCAGATGATAAGTCAATTTCTCATGTAAATTTTGGCAAGCTGTCCAAACCAGCTGACACTCTGATTAAGAAAGTATCTTCTGCTGTTGGCGGTATCTTTGAACCGTGGCAGATAAAGCGGGTCGCGAAGGGCAAAGCAGAAGCAAGCCTAATAAAAGCTAAGTCTGAAATAGAAATTTCTGATTTGCATCGTCGGGCAATGCATCGCTTTGTCGAAGAAGAGACAAATCGACAAGAAAATATGGAGACGATAACAGAGAAAGCCATTCCTCAACTGAAGAACAGCTCAGACCCAAGTAGAATGGAGGACGACTGGGTCACCAACTTTTTTGACAAATCACGTATCGTTTCTGACAGTGAAATGCAAGATCTTTGGGCAAGCATCTTAGCAGGCGAAGCCAACTCTCCAGGAACCTATTCGAAGGGAACCGTGAACTTTCTTGGCGACCTCGACAAAAGAGATGCAGAGCTATTTCTGGCTTTATGCAGCTTTGGCTGGTTCGTCGGCAGCTTCACCCCTCTGATATTTGACGCCCAAGCCCCTATTTACAATGATAAAGGACTTAATTTCAACACCTTGACCTATCTGGATAGCATCGGTCTTATCCAGTTTAGCAATCTTTCAGGGTTTAGCAGAACAGGTTTGCCAAAGTCTTTCGCTGTATCATATTGCAGGCAACCTTTAAACCTAACGATGGAAAATGAAGAGGACAACAAGCTCTCTATCGGAAAGGTTTTACTTACCCAAGTTGGGATAGAATTAGCTCTTGTATGTCGAGCCCCGAGTGTAGATGGCTTTGTTGATTACGTCAAAGAGAAATGGAGTAAGCATCTTCCAGAAGACGAAGACACCGAACAATCGCATTCACTTTGACGCCCAAAGTCGGGGCTTTTTGCGCTTTAGCAATTTCAGTATAAAACTTTGCATTTGCCAAGTCCTCATTGGCTTTGGGCACAGGTGATGCGTAGACGTTATTTGCCTCAAATACGTAAATGGAGATAAAATGATAAAAAAAGCTAAACCTTTTTTGAAATGGGCAGGGGGAAAAACTCAATTATTAAATGATATTGACGCAAAATTTCCATATAAAAGGGATGCTGGATTTTCCTATATTGAGCCATTTGTTGGTAGTGGGGCGGTTTTATTTTGGGTTTTAAATAATTTCCCAAACTTGAAGCGTGTCGTAATTAACGATATAAATGAAGATTTAATTAATTCCTACAAGACAATAAAAACAAACATATCTGAACTTATTTTTGTCCTTGAAAACTTAGAAAAAGAATATCATTTCCTTTCCGAGATGCCTGAAGAAAAAAAAGAATATTACTATGCAAAAAGAAAACTATTTAATACAAGAAAATCTGATGGCATCACACAAACAGCTATATTTATTTTCTTAAATAGAACTTGTTTTAACGGACTATACAGGGTCAACAAAAAAAATGAATATAATGTTCCAATAGGAAGTTATAAAAAGCCTATGATTTGTGATAGAAATAATCTTTTAGCTGTAAATAGATTATTGCAAAAAGTTGATATTCTTAATGAGGATTTTGAACAAACTGTAAATTTTGCAGGTGGGAATTCTATTTTTTATTTTGATCCCCCATATAAGCCTTTATCAGATACATCAAGTTTTAATTCTTATGCAAAAGATGAATTTGATGATGATGAGCAAATAAGATTAAAAGAATTTTGTGATAAATTAGATTTAAAAAATACAAAATGGATATTAAGTAATTCAGATGTAAAAGGAAAAAACCCGAATGATAATTTTTTTGAAGAATTATTTGAAAAATATCAAATAAATAGAGTAATGGCAAAAAGAAGTATAAATGCTAATCCTGATAAAAGAGGTAACTTAACAGAATTATTGATTTTGAATCAAGGAGCCTATAATGCAGTTTAATGAATTTATGAAGCAATTAAGCAAGACAAATGCGACTTTAAGCAGTTTTGTTGATTTCAAAAAGGTCATAAATAATGTAAATAAAGTTTCAATAAAATTGAACCAGCTAAACTATTTAATTGGAAAAGATAATTTAAAAAAAGCAATCGAAGAACTATATAAAGAAAACAAAAATTGTTTTTCAGTTCTAACAATTCTAATTGCAATTAGAGATAATAAAGAAGTTATTACTCCGAATGGAGATGTAGTATTTTTATGCAGTTATTTTTCAAGTTCAAGTGAAATATTTGAATATATAAAAGAGACAGGATTAGGTGAAATTTTTAGAAATAAAAATATTAAAAATT
>JAYEMW010000519.1:0-6649 GCA_034718555.1 Thermodesulfobacteriota bacterium | reverse complement strand
AGCCTCAAATAAAGGATATAGAGGCATTTCAATTAGATCAAAGATGAAATTTCTTTTTTATCTCCATGATAATTTCTTCTAACAAAGATAATTTGATATGCAGGCTACTTTTGGAAGGTATATCCGATGGGCAAAAACAGGAGCTCTGTTCAAAAGCACTGCAAGGCAGGGGTTATATAGTTGCTTTGTATTGGAATCAGTGAGGATCATACAAGATCAGGCAGCTAATTTTGTTTCGTTCTGAATAATAATCCTTGGTTCCTGATTTTCTGGAGGGATTGGAAGCCCTTGTTCTTTCAACAAATCTACGTGCTCCTTCATGCCCCACTTTGCTTTGAATAAACAATCTTCCACTGAGTGACCTATTCCTGAAAAACCTTCCAAATCTGTAGAATAAAAGCCAAAATAGTCTGGTTCATCAGTAGCTTCAATTATTAAAGAATAAGGTAATTCAATCATATTACTTTCCTCCTTTTGGGTACTTGATTCCTGATGCTTTTAAAATGCTATGGTAAGTACTTGTCGGCACCTCCTTTACCCCATGATAATCAACGCGAATCAATTTATTCCATCCAGTTTTTCCATAATACCGTATTGATCCCTTCTGTTTTACAATCTTAAACCCATTGTTTTCTATTAACTTAACCAATTCACTAAATTTCAATTGATTTCTCCACTTTCATCTGTAACAATAAAGGCAAGAAAACTGGTTGGTTACCTAAAGGCTCTTTTGTTTTTTGACAGGATTGACCCCGCCATACGCGGGGCAGGCATGGATTTACAGGATTATTTTTTTGTTTCATCAATTTCCGGATGAAATTGATGAATACAATCCACCTTCGGTGGAGAAAGTAGGCATACCTTTACTGTTCATACCTCAACACCACTTTTGTAGACGGCAAATTATTGAAAAATGAATAGGTTTTTTCGCCAAAGGCGATTATTGATTTTCTGTTTCTTCCCCGCCTGCCTTGCCCGCCTGCCATCACAAGGCACGAGCGGGCAGGCCTGAGCGGTTAGCGATGGCGGGCAGGAGGAAACTGAAAATATAACAAATAAATCCTGTCAATCCATGCCTGCCCCGCGCATGGCGGGGTCAATCCTGTCTAAAATAAACCTTTTTATCCAGTACCGGTCATCATCAACTCCAACTCAGGAACAAGAGGCTTCGGTCGTTTCATCCTCACTAAAACTACCGTTTTGCCTTGAGAAAGCATTTTATCTGCCATCTTCTTGTTATAATCACACATTTTTTTATCATCGGTAGGAAGGATTACCAATTCTGCTTCCGGTGGAATTTTGTCCATAACTTCCGGGTTATCGAAGGCATATTTCATAAACTCATTTAGTAAATCCAAATTTTTTTTAACAGACAGTTCTTTTTTCATTTCCCTATCTCCTTCTCGTAAGCTACACGATACCATTTCCAAGTAATTCTTAAATCTTGCATGGCATATGTAAAGGCTATATTAAAGTCAGGAAAGTATAGCGGTTGTTTTTCCTTTTCACCATTATAATGAATTATGTCCTTGTGGGCAAAACCATGGAAGGTATCGTATCGAACTATTGGATTCCAATGGTTTTTAAAAAGCGCCTCATATTGGACGACAAACTTCAGGATTTCACCCTTTCTTTTTACAGCAGACACCCTGAGCCTATCTTCAAGTTCTTCTGAAAGAGAGTACAGGAATTTAATCTCATTAATCGTTTGGCTCATTAAATCTTTTCGTGCAGTTGCTTTAATTTTGTTTTCTGATTTTCATAAATTTGCCGTTGGTTCGGTCTCGCAGATTATTTATTACGAAATAAGCAATTAAACGCGTGCGACTTATGTCATCTGATTTCTATTTTTATTAGACAGGATTGACAGGATTGACAGGATTATTTTTTGTTTCATCAATTTCCACCTGCCCGCAAAGCTCTCGCTTGCGAGGCCGGCGGGGACGAAATTGATGAATACAATCCGTCTGCGGCAGAAGAGAAAAAACTATATTTTTTTGTTATGTAATAAAATCCTGTTAATCCTGTTAATCCTGTCTAAAAACTTGTTGGGGTTAGCCTCAAATAAAGGATATAGAGGCATTTCAATTAGATCAAAGATGAAATTTCTTTTTTATCTCCATGATAATTTCTTCTAACAAAGATAATTTGATATGCAGGCTACTTTTGGAAGGTATATCCGAAAGGACCTGTATGACACGATTTGGCTGCATATAGTCTTTTCGTCTAACAATAATACCAATCGTTCCATGGACTCGGAATCCCATACGGTCAGCAACAAGACGTGCACTGGCATCATCCGTAAAAAAAATCGAATCCTGATGTTTTTCAACAATGGTAAGAGCCTCTGTTTCTCCTGCGTCAAGTGAAAAAGCTTTACACATAGATCGAAGCATATCGCTCATATGATGTTGCTGACGTATTCGCCTGAAAAAAATATCTTTATTTTTTAATGCTCTTGGTCTGTGATGTTTTATTTCCTCCCAACGGTGCTTGGGAGAATTATCTCCTGAAAATCAGAAAGGAGATGGATGCAGTTAAGCTCGTCAAGATGAATAACAGGGCCTGCATCACATATAGCTTTCATATTTGATTTATTCATCGCCGTGAAGGCCCCACTCCACATCATTCAAGGCAAACTTCTCCATCATTTCTGGGCGATGAGCATCGACAAACCGGCGGATTGCTTCAGAAAAAACTTCTTTCTCGTCACGAAACCAACCTTCTTTTATAAGCACAATAATATTCTTATATAGATGCTCAGGCACCTCGGTTTGAATTGTCTGCATGGTTTACCTCCTTCCTTTTTCGGAAATTACTTAGACAGGATTGACCCCGCCATGCGCGGGGCAGGCATGGATTTACAGGATTATTTTTTGTCCAAGTATCTCTATATGTTATGCTTCTTAAATAAATAAGTTTTTTCGCCAAAGGCGATTATTGATTTTCTGTTTCTTCCCCGCCTGCCTTGCCCGCCTGCCATCACAAGGCACGAGCGGGCAGGCCTGAGCGGTTAGCGATGGCGGGCAGGAGGAAACTGAAAATATAACAAATAAATCCTGTAAATCCTGTCAATCCTGTCTAATTATTAGCCGCAGACGGACACGGACGGACCCTCCACAAAAACGGCGGGCAAGCACAGACAATTATTCACCACAAGACACAGAGTACACAGAGATTTTGTTTTTTTCATTTATTCCAAAGGGAAGGGGTATATGCTTACGAGTTTTTTTCTTAGATGTTCTTTTAGTTTTCTCTAAAACCCGCTTGCGTTATCTGTTTGAAGGCAAATACTAAAAAAGATTATAGCAAAAAATATACTCAGGCAAATGAGCAGGAGTTTGCGCAACGATATAAAAAAGCTTACCATGCCGGACTTGAGCCATTTTTTAGCCGGCAAATGTGTTTTTATCAATTAGTTGGCCGGTAAGGTATTTATGTAAAACACTCTTGACAAAGGCTTGATATTTTAAACCTTCTTTTGCAGATTGTTCCTTGATTCTTTGCAATTCATAGGGGGCAATTCGTATATTCATTTTTGTTTCTTTCTTGATAAATTGTTTTGCTGCATTTCTGAATTTAGACTTATCTTTTTCAGTAGGAGGTTCGATTTTTTCTGTATCAAGGTCTTCTAAAGGAATTAGCAGCTCCTTTTCTTCATTATTCAAATATTTGGGGTTGTATTTACTCATCTTTGCTTCCTCCAATTAGGTATCTAAATTTCCTGCTTGGATAGATTGTCTTTAAGAACCATTTGTCTCCTTCAGTCATATAGGGCACACAATAAGCATACCCATAAATATTTACTACAAGGATTTTTTGCCCAGGGTATTTTTGCTGGTTAGGATGATCGAAATTCAGCAAGATTCCCCTTTCAGCTATTGATTCGATTACATTGTAAAATGTGACACCTCGCTTTTTGAACAACAAATCATTTTTTTCCTGGTTAAAATCAAATTCCATAACATTAATTTAACATGTAGTGCGCACATTGTCAATATTTATCAACTACAATTCAGACACTACAGATATAAATAAATGCCTGTTGGGGCTGATTGGCATTTAAATAACCCCTCAGTTTAATATTTAACCGGTATTGCAGATAAGAGTACGGGAAATTATTAGTAGGAATAGTTTCTGTTGGCACGGATGGTTTTTTCAGACAACACATCCTTGACATTTGACATTGCAGACGATTATTTACCCCGCCACAAAGATAGGCGGGCAAGCACAGAGACACAGAGGGCACAGAGGCTTTGTTTTTTTTGCCGATTTTATCCAACGTGTCTATAGAGCAATCTGCCGGCAAGGTTTAATATTGGAGAGGGCAGGGCACTGAAAATCTTATGAGCGCTTTCAGGCATTGAGGAACCTTGTTCGAAGGTATTTGTAACAAGGTTAAACCTGTAGTAGTTTATTTTTGTCTCCTCTACGTTCCAACCCCTTTTGAATTGTAGAAGCCCTTCATTTTGAGGTTCTGTTCTGCCAAGGCTAAGGCTCCTGAACCCATTTTGAGCAAGTGACTTTATGGCATGCCACATAATTAGATTATTAGGCCTCAGGTACTGGTATTTCCTGTCTGATGCACCGTATTTGTAAATAGCTTTGTCGGAAAAATGGAAATAAACAGCGCAGGCGATAACATTGTTTAAATATGATGCAAGCAATACAAAGCCCATTTTCTTGGAGATTATGTGTTCATGGATTTTCTTAAAGAAACAAAAGGGTTGAGGTGGAAGTCCATGATGCTTTCTTGTTATGCAATTCAGACGGTAGAATTCATTGATTGAATCGAGAGAATGTGACAATTTTATTTGAACCCCTTCTTTTTCAGCCTTCTTTATGTTTCTTTTTGTGCTGCTCCTGAAATTTGAAAGCAATTGGTTTTCGCCCGGTGTTAGATTTAGGGTGTGGCCGTAGAAGAATGAGGAATATGGGATGCCCTGTGCCATACCCTTAAAATCCCTCCATTCTATATATTTCCACTTAGATGTTTTTCCATATTCATTGATTTGTTGCAGCAGGTCTTGCGTGTTGCTTTTCTCCGGGATTATGGGCCTGCATTGGTCGGTAAAAGGAAGCGAGACACCTCTTTTTCCTGTAAGGATGCTCTTTACCTCCATAACAGGTAGTAATGTGGATAATTGTTCATTTTCGATTGAACAGAAGTAGAGAGGCTTGTATTTATAGGATTCTGAGAGGACTCTCGCCCAGTTCGATGTATGAAAGAAGGAACTCTCTTTGTTTGTGAGCAAAAGCTCATCCCAGTCAGGGTAATCTAAGGGGTTTATGATTTGCATGCTAAAGGTAAGGGGTTAGGCAAATTGCTTATTGCTGGACCAGAACCTGGCCATGTCCTTTGGTAGTGCATGCCAATATCGGCCTTGATATTTTATTTTTATGTAATTGAGAAATTCTTCATAATATGCTGCCGGGTACTCCTCGAGGCCATCCTTGCCTTTATTAGAATTCATGTAATCCGGGTGGGTATTAAGCAGTGCCATGCCTCCCTTTTGCGCAATCCAGTCAAGTTTTTGTTTCCATATGTTAATATTTTTTTCCTTCATGATAATAAACAGCGTATGATCCTGGGGGAGGGTATAGGGGAGTTCAACATATCCGCCTTCTCCTGAAGGGTTGCTTACCCGGAAGGGAAAAACGGTTTGCATACCGTCCGGTTGCGGCTCGAAAGGGTCGCTGTCAAAGGTGGTTGTTGCGTGCGATATGTTCAGATAATGCATCCATTCGAGCCTGTGGTGCATGGAGGGCGAGGAAAAACCCGTAGAACCCCATTGTTTCAGGTAAAGATTGATCTCAGCAGAGCGAGCCTCGAAAATGCGCCTGGATGAAAAAAGCCTTCCATCGTGCTTTAACCCGTGCAGCGCGATTTCAAAGCGGCGATTTAGAATCTCGTCGCGAAATGATTGGGGGACCTCGTATCTTTTAGGTACAAAATTAAAGGATGAACGAAAGCCGAGACTTTCTTCAAGTTCCATTATGTTGTTACATTTATCCCGGCCTTTCTGGAATTCAACATCGTGCTGAAGTACCAATGCAAACTGCTTTTGCCCCGGCCAGCCTGCCCATCCGGAAGGGGCCGAATCCGACCTCGGATCAATGGGCCAGATATGGCTGTATTTTACTCGTTTGCGGGAGACGATCATTCTCCGAGCCCAGAGCTGAAGCTTTCGTGGTATTAAAGGTTTGATTAAATAATAAGGATGATTTATTGAAGTATCCAAAATTTGAAAAGATGGTAGGCCGTGTCTATTAGCCTTTTATAGATTCTTAATAATCTTTGCAGGGTTTCCTGCAACTATTGTTTTATCCGGCACATTGTCAATCACAGTGCTTCCCGCCCCGACTATGGCGCCTACCCCAATGGTAATGCCGCACAGAAGCGTAGCATTGGAACCAATAGAGGCGCCTCGTTTGACAACCGTGGGAATTACCTCCCAGTCTTCCTCAGTCTGGAGAGCGCCTGATTCGCTTGTGGCCTGTGGGTATCTATCATTGATAAACATGACTCCGTGACCCACGAAAACCTCATCTTCTATGGTGACCCCTTCACATACGAAGCTATGACTCTGGATTTTACAATTTTTACCTATGAAGGCGTTTTTTTGGATCTCTACGAACGGACCTATTC
>JAYEMW010000518.1:0-30452 GCA_034718555.1 Thermodesulfobacteriota bacterium | reverse complement strand
CTTCCTGTATGGAGTACGATATAGTCTGCTTCTATCTCGTCAGCTCGAAATAGTTCAACCGCGAGCAACTCTTCAGAACGGTGCAATAGATTCATGTCTGCTGTGGCAAGGTTAATAAGATAGGATGCATGAATGAAAACAGGCGAGATGGAAAGATTACTTCTCAATTCCCTGAACATATTGAGATTTTCTCTCGGTATGGGTGCAACGGCCCATCTTCTTGGATTGTGAGAAAATATCTGTACCGTATTACAGCCAAGTTCATTTGCCCTCTTCAAGGAGAGCTCGATTCCTCCGGCAATGGAGGTGTGGACACCTATCCTCATCATTTTTTAAGTTACAACATTGCTGTCCTATTAGTAAACCAGGTCATGCATTGGTGACATTCTCGATAAAATCAAGTCAATCCATGCCTGCCCCAGGGAAAGCGGGGTTATCCTGTCTGAAATATTTATTATTTTTTGTGAGATAAGAGTAACTGCATCCAATTCAATAGATACAGGCAATACGAAATTCACAATACTATATCCTATACTGCAATATTGTTTTAACGATTTCAACAAAGCCATCTCCACCTTCCTGATTTGCCACAAATGCCGGCATATGACTCATCTGGTCGGCAAAGCGGAGGACGTTTTTTACTCCGGCAGTATATGGAAAATATTGAAACATAGGCTCGTCATTTGGTGAATCACCACAAAAAATAAAGCAATCCTTGCTAATGTTGAGATCTATACTCCACAACTCCTGTGCAAATATTTTAGTCATTTTTAGCTTATCATAGTTTCCAAACCATCCATTTATATGAATAGACGAGACCTTGTATTGTGCATTATTTTTCTTAAATATTTGGCATATGCGGTCAATGGATTTTTGGTCTATCAAATTAACGTCTTCACAATAATCTATTGCAAGATCTGTTTCTCTGTAAAGCTGGTCGCTGGCAACAGCTACACCTGAAACACCGGAGAGGATCTCATCACGTATACATGCAAGGCGCTGCCTCTTATCAGCACGGATATTTTCGGGATCTATGAATCGTTTTTTTAGTTTTTGCTCTATATTATCGAACCAGAAATAAAGGGCGCCATTCTCCCCTACAATGCCGTCTACCGGCCACATTCTTGCAATATGATCACACCATCCTGCAGGCCGTCCGGTTATTGGAACTACCTTTAATCCGGCATTTTTCAGCTCCCATAATGACTGATATGCATCAGGAAGAATCTTACCGAAGCTGGTAAATGTATCATCAATATCGAAGAAAACACCTGACAGGCTCTTCGCTATTTCAGGCCTAATTGTCTGTATTGGAGGTATCATAATCTTTGTTAAATGTATCTGTTGGCATATTAAGAACCTTCAACTCTTAAGGTAATTGAGGAAGCAAGGCAATTGGCCCAATTAAATGGCATCTGTGAAAAAAATGACAAATTATTATCCTTAGGGATGATATTGAAAAAGTTGGATAGACAGGCCCACTTTAGTCAATATGCCAACCAAAATAAATTACTATTTCTCTTTCTGGGCCCGAATGTTAAGTCACAAAGCGCCAACGTCCCTCATTAAAACCACTGAATGTGGGAAAGGCCTAATACTGCAGTTAAGTGGCTGGCAATGGAGCACAGAGGAATTACCACTCCGAGTTGATGTGGTTAGGCTGCAGCTGTTGATAGCAAAAGACTGTTGGAATCTGTTTATAAGACGGCTACATATTCTGCAATGGCATGGGATTTGGGAATTGGAGTCCTGTCTTCTCGCATGCCTTTAACATGCATTTCAATAGCTTGGTGCATATTATTTGCCGCTTGAGCGCGGGTTTTGCCTGTAGCCACACAGCCTATCAGATCGGGTGAATAAGCAGAATAATTGCAATTGGCCTTCTCAATTACAACAAGGAAACGGTGCATTATGAATATGCCCTCCTATTTCTTCTTCGGTTTTGGTAACTGGGCTTGCGCAAAAACACTGGCAAGAGTATCTGGCCCTAAATCATCCCCAGGATGGCCGGCTATAGTAACTCGACCTCGCTTAACTGGGTGCTTATATTGTCGATGACTACCTTTCTGGGAAACCTTATGCCAGCCGTCTTCTTCTATGAGCTTTATTACGTCGCGTATCTTCATAGTAATTCTCAGTTGGAAACAGCAATAGCCCTAAGTAGTCCAATGATATTATGTCATAATTCTCTGATCATATAAAACTATGAAGAAAATTTCTCAGAGTAGGTTTAATTTTCCTATTTTCGCAAGCCCTATCAGGATGATGGAGTCGCTTACAACCATCACTTCAAGAGTCTTTCTGCAAGGTTTGCTGCGGTTTGCAGTTCCCTTGATATTTCATCTTGATTATAATTAATCACGGGAACATCATTTTCACTAAGATAGCCTATGAAATCCCACTTAGAAAGACCCGAAAGTTCAGCAGCTCTACCCAATTAAACGATTTTTTCCTTAAAATATTTTAATGCAAGCAACTTCCTTGATTCGCTGACTATTCTCTCCTTGGTTAAACCAGAGGCAGAAAGAGACAAATATATCCTTCCGACAAATCTATTACTGCTTGAACATTTCCCACTATATTTCCTATTTTTTCTTGTTATTAAAATCTAAGCTTCTATCCTTTTATCATGATGTAATAGAAAATTCAAGGAAAAGCACTGTGGAGCAAGGAACGTCCTCGGAGAATATGCTAACATATAATCGTTACTAATTCAAAATGGAAAAGAACCTATTTTTTTTAGCCCGTTTTCTTTCTTATTTTTTATTATGTGGGAATTACTTTTTATTTATATTTTCTTAATTTTCCCTATCAGCGCACATGAAATCACTGTCAGTGCGCCAAGGATAAAGATGCCTGTCTGAAAACTCCATTTGTCGGCAGCTACTCCCAGGAGAAAAGGCGATAACCCGAGACCAAATACCACTCCAATTGCAATTGTAGCGCCAGTAAATGTACTTCGTTCATTTATGTCCGTTATTTTTGAAATGGCCACTAAGGTTACAGGAAAAAATCCCGTGGAGAATGTTGCCTGAAGAATGAGCGCCGCTATCAAAATAGGAACAGAAGGCGCTATAGATATGAAAATCGTTGAGAGACCTGTGATTAAAAGTATGAAGAAAAGGATTCTTTTTACACCATAGGCATCTACAAGAAATCCCGACATAATAGCCATAAGAAGTCCTCCTATGCGAGATATTCCAAAAATAGTGTTGGCGGTTTCAAGGGCCATTCCATTTTCTTTGACCAGGAATAAGGGGATCATATTATAGAGACCAAGTCCGTTTGAGGCGGCAAAAATCCAAAGAATGGATATAATCCAGAAATCTTTACGGCTAAGCACAGCTAAAAATCCAGTTCGTGACTCCTCAGGAGGCCTGACATCAGGAGAAAATTTCCAAAAAGCAAGGCCTGCAAGTAAAATGGCTAAAGACAGGATAAAAAATAGATTTCTCCAATAAAAAAAACGCAAGGCAAAGATAGTAAGGATAGGGATAGAGAATATGCTGAAGGAGGCGGCAGTCTCATGGAAGGCTATGGCCTTTCCCCATTGATGATATCTAAAAATTGATGTTAACAAAGGCATGGCGCTTGGCAGGTATACACCAGCTCCAAACCCTATTAGCAATGCGACAATTATGAGATAAAGATAAGAATTTGTGTATTTTATCGAAAAGACAGATATCACCAAAATAGAAAAGCCCAGCAATATAGATCTCTTATAGCCAATGCGAGTAGACAGGGGGCCTGACAAAAGAAGGGAAACTGTATACCCTGCAGACAAAAACGAAAAGACGCTGCCTGCCAGAGCGTGACTGATAGAAATCTCATCTTCTATGACAGGCATAAGAGGGGCAATAATTGTCCTACAGGAAAAATTAACAAACCACATGCTCCAAAAAAGCAATAAGATAAAAATTTTCATGCCCTAAATTTAAACAGCCCTGAAACATTTTACAACCTTTTATTAAAATCACCTGTAACTATTCTGCAAATAACCCTGAAGCGAAGAATCGGGGTCATTTGTTCCTAAGAAACTTCACAAAAAGACGAATTGCTTTCACCAGTCGTTTTAGAAAACCCACCCTCGTCAACCTTGGATGACAAAGGTTTCTATCAGTCATACTACAATGAATGAAAATATTAAATACCATTGCCTATATCTCAGGACAGGGGAATCTCTTTTTTGTTTGGCCGCAACACACATAGCCTTAGAGTGTATAAGGCATCCCTGTTTGTTTCTCTATACAAAGGTAAGCAGAACCGTTTATCTTCTATGATATTGCCATAAGAAAATAACCTTTAAATTTTACTGTGCAGAATACTTAATGTTATCTGCACCCCATGAAATGAGGCATAATATTTGCGGCCATTAAAAAAGAGATTCCCCTGTCCTGTTGCATGGCAACTTCTCCCTCATTGAACTTATAAGTTCCTTTCATATATGAACCTGAAGCGAAACTTCGGGGTCATTTGCTGAATAGTTACTCCGAGGTTTTCTAATACTGTTTTTCCATAGCCTCAAAGCAGGGTATGCAAAGTGTTTGGTCAAGAAATCGTCTCGTACGGGACTCCATGGTCATCTCGCCACAGGCCTGGCAGATCGCACTCTCCAATATCCTGGCTTTTTTTGGCATAGGACCTGTGGCCGACTTAATCTCAAATAGCTCGTCCAGTTTTGCCCCCATTATACGCTTAGTCCTCAATTCCATTAATTCTTTGAGCCTTTTTTGCTCTTCAGGAATAAGCCCTTCTTTGATCATTTTCTTTTGGAGAGCGACCAATTCATCGCCTTCCTCAGGAAAAATATTTCTCCGCGTAACGATGCGTACGCCTTTTCCATCCAGGCGGCGATAGAATGTAAAAGCATTTTTTCCATAATCCAGGTGTACCAGGTTTCCCTTTCCAAATGTGCACCCTGTCAAGAATTGGATTGCATCCACTGCGCACATATCAGTCTCCACAACAGCAACTATCTCTTCATCCAGAGCCCGGCCGAACCGGGCCATTATTAGCTCTGATGCCCGTATGCCAAATGCCAGGCCAGGGCAGGAATGACCGTGGAAGTTAATGGTTTGTTGGACTAAATCTGCGCTTATTGCTGTTTTATTCATTTAATGTTCTCCTTTCTGATTATCAAATCTTCCGCCCCATTTTATTCAAAGATAAGAGGAAAATGGCAGGCCGCCAATCTTTGATCTCTCTCCAGCAGTGGAGGGTTCTTATGTTTACATAGATCTTTTACACGAGAGCACCGCCCTGAAAACGGACAACCATCGTTATCTTCCATGTCTGAATCTGAATGAGAAAACACAGGCGACAAACCGCCGGCACTGTCGATCAAAAGCTTCGTGTAAGGATGGGCTGGACTGTCAATGATTAAAGAGGCAGGACCAATTTCTATTAGTTGTCCCTTGAGCATTACCCCGATCCGGTCACTGATTTTGCGCGCCAGACCAATATCATGGGTGACGAACAGCATGGAAAGTCCTAATTCGGTCTGGAGATCCAAGAGCAGTTTTAGCACCTTGGCCTGAACACTGGGATCAAGAGAGCTCGTAGGCTCGTCTGCAATCAGCAAAGAGGGATTCAAAACAAGCGCTCTCGCTATGCTGACCCTCTGAAGAGCGCCCATGTTTAACTCGTGGGGATAACGACCTAAGAAACTCTTATCAGTTGAGAGATGAACATGGGACAAAACTTCCTTAACCTTCCTATATAACTCGTCCTTATTATGATAAAGGCCGTGTATCTTTAGAGGCTCGGCCACGGCATCTAAAACAGTAAAGCGATGACTGATTGATTCTGCCGGGTTCTGGAAAACCACACCTGTTTGGCGGGCGAGAGACTTATAATCACTCCTTATCCATCTATCCATATCCTGGCCGTCAAAGACCCTTATGCCATTTTCCGGTTTTAGCACACCAGCGGCAATCATCGCCAGGGTTGTTTTCCCGGAGCCTGTTTCTCCTACCAGTGAAAAAACCTCCCCTGCCTTGATCGTAAGATCAGTTGACCTCAAAGCCACCACATTCCCATATTTCTTTTCTACCTGTTTAAGGGAAAGAAGACTGACAATACCGTGGCGCATGCAACGAACCTGATGGTCACCAATCGTCTCCAGGGCCACTGGCTCGGTTCTACAGCTATCCACGGCCTGGGTGCATCTGTTCTGAAAAATACAACCGGTAGGCGGCGCATGACCGCTTTCATGTTCATAATCAGGCGATTGTACGTGTATATGACTGTAGGCATCTCCTTTTTTACGTCCATGCTGATGCATTGTTCGGTAAAACGCATCTCCCCGAATGCCTCCTAAGTCTCTCGCAGTATTCATGGCGGGATAAGATCTTACCAGGGCCATTGTGTAGGGATGTAATGGTGAATTAAACAAGTCCTCAGAAGGAAGTGTTTCCATAATCTGGCCTAAGTAGAGCATGGCAATAGTATCGGAATTATGCACAGCGAATTCCAAATCATGGGTGATAAGCAGGACAGACTTTTTTTTAGATCTGGCCGCCCGGATTACATTTGCAACCATGGTTTTTGTTACAGCATCAAGGCCGGAGGTTGGTTCATCCAGGATGAGCACCTCAGGGTCCATAATAAGGGCCATTGCCAGCAGTGCCCGCTGTACCTGTCCTCCACTCAGTTGTTGTGGATAACGATTGCATTCATCATGATTGAGCCCAAACTCACTCATGTTCTGGGCTGCAATAACAATCGCCTCTGCCCGCCCAAGATTTTTCCGATGAATGAGCGGCTCAGCCACCTGATCAATTATTCGGTGCACCGGGTTGAGATTAGCGGCCCCGTTTTGAAAGACAATGGACATTCTGTCCCATCGCATCTGGTTTATGGATGTCTCGTCACTGTAGTCAATCGGTCTTCCATCAAGGCTAATGTTACCTTCAATTGAGGCGTTTTTTGGTAATAGGCCCAGGCAGGTAAGCGCCAAGGTTGTTTTACCCGACCCGGATTCACCTATTAGAGACAGGCATTTGCCTGAATTCAGTTCAAAACTGATTTCTTCCAGGGCTTGAATTGCGTGGGAGTTGTCCTGATAAAGGACACTCAATCTGTCTATACTAAGACTCATATAGTTCTTTCCTTTAGAGTATTTTTAAGCCGGGGGTCAAGAACCTTCTCCAGACTAATGGCCAGAAATGTAACGGTCATTATCAATAAAGATAAACATGCGATAGGCGGCAGGAGCCAGTTCCACCAAATATCCAAATAGTAGTACTTTATTGCATAGCTTATCATCATACCGAGGGATTTGCGGCTGGGGTCAAAAAGCCCAAGGAAGGCGAGGGACGCCTCCATAAACATGGCCATTCTGCATTTGGCTGCAAACCCGATTAGATAGAGAGGAAAAATCTCAGGCATCAAATGGCGGTAAATGATGTGCCGGCTACTGCCTCCCATTTGCTTTGCAGCCCTGATGTGAAGACCTTTCCTTATGCTAAGGGTCTGGGCACGGACAGTCTTACTTATTGTTGGCCACATAAAGCCCGCCAGGATAAGGGCCAAAACAACCGGCTTTGGGCGAAAAAGTGCGGCTGTTAGGATCAGGATCATAATGGCTGGAATTGCAAGTAAAACGTCGGCCAGGCGCATAAGAATCATATCAACAAGTCCCCCAAGCCAGCCTGCAGTTAGCCCGATTAAAACCCCGAGTCCCAAGGCTACTAAACCGCTTGTTATCCCGAACACTACTGTGTTGCGAATAGCATAGAGAAGCTCGGAGAAAATATCCTGTCCACCGTCATTTATTCCCAGGAGGTGTTCTACCGTAGGCGCCGATATTGGCTCAAAGGACATGTTCCAGGGATCGTATGGGGCCAGCAACGGACCAAACAGGGTCAATGCAGCAAAAAAAACAGCCAGCGCAAAACCTATTGTAAACCAGCGGTCCTCAAAGAGCTCTTTTCCCAGTCTAATGTTCATATTCAACCCTTGGATCGATGACACGGTAGATAATTTCCAGGCCCAGGATAATAGCAAGGACCATCAAAGAGGAGATCAGTGCAACTGACTGTATCACAGGCAGGTCTCGAGCCTTAATTGCATTGAACAGAAGTGTGCCCAGGCCTGGGTAAGAAAATATTCTCTCCACGACAAGCGCCCCGGTTATCATAAAAGCCAGGCGAAGGCCGAATCTGGTCACTAAGGGCAACAGGGCGTTTCGCGCACCATGGGCATAACGAATCCGTCTGGCGGGTAGGCCCTTGGCCCTTGCTGTTGTAATGTAGGCCTGCTTGATTACCGTAACCATGCTGTTCCGCGCTAACAAAAAATTACCAGGAAAGTATGCCATGACAAGGGTAGCAAGGGGCAAGACCAAATGGTGTCCTACATCTATGAGCCAGGCCCAGGATGATAATTCAGCATATGCGGTATTTGCCCCGGCGGCTGGAAACCACTCGAGATGTAGTGCAAATACAACGAGGAGGATAACCCCGGTACTTATTTCAGGCACCCCCTCCAGTATGGTCATAAAACTGACAATGCCTCTCTCCAGACGGCTGTTTCTCCTCCATGCCGTCTCCACACCTGCCACAAAACCAATGAACATTGATACTATATGGGCCGTGCATAGCAAAAGCAGGGTCCAGGGGAGTGCGCTGAAAAAAAGCGTTGAAACAGGTGTTAGAAAGGCGTAAGAATAACCCCAGTCCAAACCGACAAGCCTTGCCAGATATCGGTAAAACCCAGGTTCCTCTGTATAGTATGCCCTTAGCTCGGTCTCTTGTTCAGCCGTGAGTGTTACCTGAGAGCTTGAATACATTGATGTCACAAAATCGCCTGGCAGCAGACGCGGCAACGAGTAGCTCAGGTATATCATGACCAGGGCAGTCAGTCCAAAAGCGATAACCATGCCCAGCCATCTTGGCGTAGAATGAATTATACGATCAATCATGTCCGGGCATACCTCACTTTATCAACGACATCTTGTTTTGGGCAATAGGTATGCCTATGCTAATCCCGCCTTTGGTATAATACCACCTGATGCCCTTTCTTGAGTTATATGCTGCCATAGATGTCGGATAATAAAGAGATATGGCCGGCAGTTCATCAGCATAGATTTCCTGTATTTTGCAGACAAGGGACATACGTTTTTTCACGTCCATTTCAGTAATCTGGTCCTTGAGCAGTTTAAGCAGTTCCTTATTTGCCCCAAAACGCGCTGAATTTACAGAACCTGTAGCCTTTGGGCTGATCATGCGGTTAAGTATCCTGGCATCACCTAACAATGCTCCATGGCCGGAGATTGCCAGATCAAAGTCCCACTTTTTTACCCGCCCGTCTGCGGTTGCCTGTTCCTGGTTAATCAGATCAACACGAATGCCAACGGTCTCTAACTGTCGTTTGATAACCTCACCGTCCCGGTCCGCTATGCTTTCACCGGCTACAGTTATATTTGAGGCCAATATTTCTATCTTTAAAAGTTTTCCGTTTTTCACGTAAAAACCGTCAAGACCCTTAAGATATCCCAGGGACTCCAATATTTGCCGTGCCTTACCAGGATCAGGGGCATAGGTTGGGGTTTCTTGGTTGTAAAATTCATGGTCCGGTGAGAGCAAGCCAAAGGATGCCGGAGACCCAAAGCCCCGGTGGGACTTATCAATGATTTCCTGCTGGTTAATGGCGTAGGCCAGGGCTTTTCGGAATTGCTTATCATTGAAAGGCGGTTTTTTGTGATTGATCATAAGTTTTTTGTTCCACCCCCGGGCATTCTTGATTAGGATCATACCCTTTTTCTCTAAGGCCTTGGCCATATCAGGCTTGATATTAGCCATGTCCACCTTACCCGTGGAAAGAGTAATGAGGGGATTTCCCGCCTTGACATAGATAAGACGATCCGCCTTTGGCCTCCCCTGGTAATAGTCCTTAAAAGCCTCATAAAGGTAGTTCCCCTTGGCCTTGTTGAAATCTACAAATTTATAGGGTCCACAGCCTATAAAGGCCTTGCTATCGTTGTATTTTTTCGGGTCAGTCACGTTTTGCCAGATATGCCTGGGGAGAATGGGCATTGTACCTCCAACATAGGCAAGGAAAGGCGCATAAGGCCTGGCCAGCTTTATGACAACTGTGTTCAACCCATGGGCCTCAGCCCCGGCTATATCCCCCATGGGCACCCAGCGGTAGGGGTGCTTCTTGAAATAATTTACTGTGAACACCACATCTGCAGAGCTGAATGGTTTGCCGTCATGCCATTTGGCTCCTTTCCGTAATTCAAATGTAAATGTCAATGACTTGGGGTCATAGTTCCATGACCGGGCCAGGGCCGGAATATAACCCTTATCATCTTTCCAGATAAGTGTATCAAACACCCAGCTCATACGGATGTAACCTGGTCCCCGAGGGTAATGTCGATAAGGGTTTGGGTATCCCCAATCACCCTTACTGTCAGCAATGCGAATTTCTTTAACCTCAGCTTGCACGGGAATGCTGGTTATAGCCAAAACACAGAACATTAACGCCAAGACAACTTTTAGCCTAAAATTTTTAATTAATTCTCCCATTTTTTTACTCCTGTAAAATAAAAAAGCCACTGGGCCTTTGGTTTTTTAACCTTGGTGGGCCTTCGTGGCTTTTTTATTGTGGCTTCTGTTGATTTTTATTTCAATATTTCTCTACCTGATCTTCATGACCAGCATTTATGTATAAAATAGCCAATTCAAGTCGAAAAGTCAACTCATATTTATTACCTCTAAAAACTTTGTTCTCAGGACTGAAATAGCGACAGGCATTTCCTTGTATCTCAGGGTAAATTCTGTGGAGCCTGTCCGATAACTCAGCAAAGTTGTCATTTCGAGTCCCGCATTGCAGGACTCGAAATGACAGAAGTGAAGGGGTCGAGATGATATAAACACCTATTTTCGGACAGCCTCCTATGGATCTACATGGGCCATCCATGGATTTTAAACAATATCGCAGAGCTGGCGTGTCAAAATTTAATAAGAGCAAATACCAACTTTCGATCTGGTTCCAACGAATCTCTGGTTTTGCTTTGAATGAATATTTCCGCTTCCCTCGCGGCATCAAGCATGTGGCGCAAACGTATATGATCATCCTTCTGCATACTGCACCTCCGCTGAGTTAAGCACCTCATCCCTGAAATAGCGGCTCAGGTCTTGCGGTGTTCTTAAATCCACTTTACGTCCCAGGAGCTGTGTTAATTCGATTTCCATACCAGCCAACCGGATAAGTCCCGGTATATGCTCAGAATGAAATTCAACGAGCAAATCAATGTCGCTATCCTGCCTGAAATCCCCTCTCTGAACAGAACCAAAAAGCGACAATCTGCGAATATGATTTTTTTTACAGAATTCAGCTATCTTTTTCTTCGGGATACTTATGTTCGTTTTACCCATCGCTCTGCCTCCACAATCTTCAAGATTTCTCTTGCCTATCATCCCCAATTTCAACGAAATTTTCAGTAATTTCATTTTGTTCATAGCGCTCAGCAAATTTATTAAACCCCGCCTCGACATACCCAAGCTTTGATGGATAACGCCATTCCACTACATTGCCCGTATTTAGTAACGTTTGCACCGGACCCATATGCTGCTTGATAAATATGTCAACATAGTCAACTACGTTCCCGACTGCTCACTATATGATTGTTTAGAATGAATTTTTCTAAAAGAAATTTGTCGTATCAATCCCTGTCTGCTGGGAGAGAAAATCAAACCAATAATTATCCGTGATGCCGACAAAACCCTTCATTTAGTATTTCCCGAAAAGCTTATTGACTTACCAAGAGTCAAACATAGGGGCCTTTCCCTATTTCCGAAATTTCCAGCAATCTTCACTCCTGCAACATTTTATTCAATTTCGCCTGCCATTCATCTTCGGCCAGTATTTCAAATCTTATTACCTTATCCCTCATTGCAGGTCCAAATTCAGTCCAACTTTTTGATTTGGCTTCCTTGGTGCAGATGGAAAACATCTTTCGCTTATAATTAGTATCTGCGCTGCCAATTAAATGAATGCCCTTTGTCTCCACAACATATACCTGATCATAGTCGCCCTTTTCTTCTGATGCCGTAGCAGTAAAGATGAAATCAGGGTAAATTTTATGCTTTTGCCAGCCTTGAATGGCGTAGTCGCGTCTGGCTCTGTTTCGGTACCAAAAGAATAGTCTTTTCTGTCCCTCAAGATACCACGCCACTGCCTTTTCGGTTTCGTTGAACTCTTCCTCAGCCATGAAATCAAAAAGACTTAATTGTAATGGTCGGCCATCTTTGCGATTTAGTGTTTTGGCGGTTGGTTTAACTTTGATCGATTTTGGAAATGTAAAATCAAATTTTTCTCCGATCACCAAAAACCTCATCTGATCTGAATGAAGCAACTGCCGAAAGATGTCCTCAGCCATCCGGTCTTTTTCCCGTTCAAGTTGATTTCGCAATTCTTCGATAATAAATACAAAATTGCTGGCAATCATCTTATGATCATATTTATCAGCCAGATGTTTAAGTACTGTCAGGGCAAATTCATGCGCCATCCAGGGGTTTGGCACGATATCACAGAGTTGGCGGGTCATGAAAACCGGATCAACACGAATACCGCCTTCCTTCAGCTTTATTGCCTCTTTCTCCTCAATGACCTTTTTTTCGTCTTCCGAAAGCGTGGCAATATGCTCAATATCCTTTTCCTCTGACATGGAAAGTGAAAGGGAGAGGACGGGCTCAAGATCAACATGATCCCAAGGTATTTGTGCAGCGATGTCCATCTCGTAATTGACGGGTCGCCAACTCCTGTTACGCTGTACCATAAAAACCGGCAAAATAGTGCTGCTTGCCGCTTTCTTGAAATGTTTCCGGATTTTTGTTAAACGCTCCTGCTGTTCTCCGTCCTCTTCGGCTCCTTCCAGGTCATGAACAATTTGGCTTTTTAAATCTCCCAGACCCTCCCGGCTAAAACCATTTCTTATGCTTGTTAACAGCATATTTGCGTTCTGCTTAAAGCAAAACACGTAACTCTCATCAAGCTCTCTGAACTTGGTCTTGCGGGCTCCTGGCTGGCGAAGTATACGCCCAACAAGTTGTGTCAGGGCATTCTTGGATTTAGGATTTGTCAGGATAACCAGGACATAGGCAAAGGCGCAATCCCACCCCTCCTGCAGTGCCTGCTTGGTAATAATATAGCGAATTTTGCAATCCCGGCCCATTAATCCGCCAATATTATCAACTTCTTTAAGCTCGTCCTTTTCACTTGTTTTGACAGCTACCTCTTCAGATGGAATCCCAACCGTCTTTATAAGGTGTTCCCGGACGTCCTCAGAATGGATATACCGGGTTCCCCTCTGCTCCTTACCTGTCCTTTCAGCCTGAATAAGACAGATCGGGCGTATATTGTTGCCGGAATTTGCCTCGTACTCTCGAGTCTTTTCTTCCAGTATATTTCTTTTATTTACGCCTGCCAATAAGGTATCTTTCCAGTCCGGGCTCACCTTGTTGACCACATGAAGATCAAGCTTGATCATCTCTTCATGGTGAAGTTCTCTGCCCGATATATCAACAAGAATATTGCTCTTTTTGGAAGGAGTTGCAGATAGTTCCGCAATCATGCAGGGATTGAAGCCGCGCAATGTATCTTGAGCGCCATCGCTATATGCCTTATGGCCTTCATCTAATATAATTATCGGTGACAAAGTCCTGAGCGTATTCCCAAGGGAGGTCTTGATCTGTTTTCCCCAAAAACTCTTTTCCTGGTGATAAGTATCCAGATTGGGGATATTTTTAAGCACCTTCTCCTGCTTTTCAATATCATCTTCAGCAGGAAAAAAGTCCTGAAAGCCTCCATTATCCTTGAAAACCTTCAGTGTCTCTTTGGTCTGGCGATTTGCGGAAGGCAGCATTAACATCAATACAACGAGATTTTCTTCAACCTCCAATGGGGAAAAGCGATCGGTCTTTTCGAGAATGACCGTGCGCCCACCGCTGGCTATATCGAGATGCTGGCGGTAGGGATGATCACGGTCTTTCAGGCTTTGAATTGTCTGCCGGTAGATCTGTGTTGTGGGCACTATCCAGAGGACAAGACCTGTCTTCTTCTTGCGATAGACCATGTTGACCAGGTCAATCATCTTGACCGCAAGAAAGGTTTTGCCCCCGCCGGTTGGTATTTTAAGGCAAAAATTCGGCAACGGCTCGCCAATACCATTTTTTCGGGGCATATAGCTCCGCCCTACTCTCGCCTTTTCCCATGCCTTGACCGGAAAATCTATTTCGAATTCCGGATTTTGCTCGGCTTTCTTACGCCAGTCGGCTAAAAGCTCGAAATAAGTCTTTACCTCTAACAGGGCTCGTAGTTGATATTCTTTAAGTTCCATATCTCACCGCGCAAGCTCGTAGATTTCAAACGGGAGTTGTGCAAAATCAATCCGCAGTTCATCCAGGTGAGTCTGGTCAAGATACTTGGTTGGCGCAAAGACAAGCCGTCTCTTTTCTCCAGGCTTTCCAATAGATTTGGCACGCTCCAGCGTCAAAGCAGTGTTTTTCAATTTCTCAATATCCGGCTCGTAGAAAAGATAGACCTTGTAATTTGCGCTCTCGCCAACAAAGTTTTTCTTTTCATTCAAAGCCTTTGGATCAAATTCCTCGCCCGTCGCTGTGTAAAATATATATCGGGCCAGCTCTTCATAAGTCGGCAACCTATCTCCTGAAAGAATGCTCTCCAGTTCGATGGCCTTCCCAAGTTCAAAATAGCTGAATGTTCCGCCAAGTCCTTTTTTAAGGTTTTCATCTTTCGCGCTCGGCACGCCTTTGATAACACGGCGAACACGCTCCGCCGTGATCTTATCAGCATAATCCTCGCATTCAACGAGAATGAATTTTCGGTTGCCGCCGTCTTCCTTGTTGAGGGAAAGGACGGCATGGGCGGTTGTGCCGGAGCCGGAAAAAGAGTCGAGTACGATGGAATTAATGTCTGTAGCTTGCGAAATCAAACTTTTAATAAGAGATACGGGCTTGGGAAACTTCAACGTTTCCTCCCCCATTATTTCACGCAATTCTCTTGTACCCTGCACTGTAAAACCGACGTCTAGAATCGTTGAAAATCCAGTAAGCTCTTGACTTCTTTCGTTAAGATACCTCTTGAATCTTGGCTTCGATGATGGATTCTTCGGCCATAGAATACGATTTTCTTTCAAAAGCCTTTCCATAGTGGATTTTGAAAATCTCCATCCATTCTCTGGTGATGGGTTATACTGCAATCCAGTTTTCGGGTTGGCAATTGCATAATGTAAATTGGGTCTTGCCTCTTTTGTAGCTAACACGTCTATTGAGGAACTCATCCAGGGTCCGCGAGCGTCGTCATCAGGGTTCTTGTATTTCAACTTGTCTATCTCTTTGCCTTTAATTCTCATATCACTGCTTTTCGCATAGCATAGGACATATTCGTGGTCTATTGAGACCCCGTTTAGGGTACGACTGTCAACATTTTGTCTGCTATGCCAGATGAATTCGGCCAAGAATCTTCCTTTGCCGAAAATCTCATCCATAAGCATCCTCAGCGCGTGAACCTCGTTATCATCAATGGACACAAATATAACCCCATCCTCCCCCAATAATTCCCTCAACAGCTTTAACCGCGGCGTCACCATACAGAGCCATTTGTCATGACGGGTAAGGTCCTCGCGGTCAACAACCTTGCCAAGCCACTCCTGCATCATTGGGGAATTGACATTATCGTTATAAACCCATTTCTCATTTCCGGTGTTGTAAGGTGGATCAATGTAAATGCATTTGATTTTTCCGGAATAAATCGGAAGCAAGGCCTTGAGGGCTTTCAGGTTGTCCCCGTGAATGATGAGATTGTCATGGAGGCTGACCTTGTCGGTCAGGCTCTTATCATTTTTTGGAATCAGCTCGTGGTATTTGACGAGCAGATGATGATTTTGAACGAACGATTTGCCTTTAAACTGAATCTGCGCCATTCTAATTCTCCAATTTTAATGCTCAATTTTTTTGTATTATTGTCTTCATAGCATCAAACCAACATAAAAGGTCTCCACCCTGATCAATTTCATCAAGCAGAGCCTTTGTCATATATGTGGAAGCCATGCCATTTAGGTGTTTCTTTGCATTTGATATCTTTTTATCTTCTTTCTTTTTTTCTAAGGCATCCCATTTTGTATCACTATCAGAGGAATCATGTACTTTTTTTGCTATCATGGCTGGAACATCATCAACTGCCTGGAAATTTTCATTTAAATCAAGGTGAATGTCAATTTCGTCATAAGCTTTTTTTATGGCTTCAAAATGCAGATAGTTTTCCATCTCTTTTTTTCCTGTATTAAATGCTTTGCAATTTTCTCTTTTATTTATCTCCTCCACATGGATCTGAGATTTTAGCGGATCCGGAGGGGTAGTGTCCCTGTCAAAAAGGTGGAATTCCGGCCTATTTAGGTTTTCAAGGCGTGATGTCCATAGCGCAAGGTTTGAACCGCCAAGAGGAAAAAAGATGAGCTCACCGTCAAGCTCCATCTTTTCGAGATCAAGGATGTTGAGGCCGTCAGCAATGAGCACTTTTGAAATATTCCTGAGAAAAGTAATGTCGTGTTTTCCTTCAACACCAATAAAGAGCTTAACAGTATTGTCAGGAAGAATGCCGAGAGTTTTCGCAAAAATACTATTTGTTTCTTTGCCGCCTTTCATAATTTCCCGTCGGTCATCTTCCCCTACGTGAATATACCGCAAATTTTCATCCGAGAAACTCCTTGCCAACATTGGGGTATGAGTACTCAATATAACCTGGCTTTCTTCTGACAATTCAGTAAAGGCCCTTACTAACATTCTTTGATTATTGGGATGCTGACTGGTTTCCGGTTCTTCTATGGCATAAATAACATTGAGATTGCCTTTTTCTTTGGCAAACTGCTCAGCTTTTGCTCTAAAGAAATTGAGCAAAATCAGTCGCTTTACGCCGCTTCCCCTTTTATTGATAGGTATGTCCTCATCTCCAACAATACTGACTTTAAAAAGGCTATCCCACCCGCGCATGGTAAACTCCGGCCTGAGTTGTATTGCAAGGCTGGAATCCATTTCACTTAACTTTTCCAGGGTTGCTTCAGCTATTTTTAGCACCTCTTTTTTGACATAGGCTGTTATGGCTGTGAGTTCACTCTCCTTTTCCTTGAGGGCCTCTTTGACAGCCGCCTTTAGGGGATCCTGGGCCTCTGAGTCCTGATCTGTGCTTTGTCTGTCTGATTTAAAAAGGGCAAAGGCCGGCAGGTAGGTCTTAAGACCCTCCCAAGCCTTTCTTGCATTATCTTCATTCAAAGGTATGAAAATTGGCGAAATAAGCAAATCATCCATTCTTTCTCTTATTCTTTCGCGAATTTCAGCGTTTACCTTTGAATCAATTCCGGTAAAATCAATACCCAACTCCTTTGCCCGTTTCTTTAGATCCGGATTTTTAAGTTGTAAAAGATCATCAGCTCCTTTGACAGCTGGATGAAGTGCATAGGCAAAAATACCGGTACATTTAGGATTCTTTTGCTGCCCGCTGTAAAATTTGTGTATTTCGAGTCTGCCCTCTGAATTTAGCAAATATTCAGCTGCAAAACTCGTGGGATTTGCCTCATCAATAATAGCCAAATCCGGGAGATCTTCAAATTCGCAAATAATCGCCAAGTCTTTTGCATCGCCACCTTTGCTGGCATCATGAATATCTGGAACAGTATCGTTAAGAAAGATATCCAACGCATCCATAATTGATGACTTGCCTGAATCATTTTTACCCACAAACGCAGTAATATCATCAAAATCAATAGAGATTTCTTCTTTGTAACAGCGAAAATTTCTTATTCTAAGACGTGCCAGTTTCATTGCAAACACCTTGGGTCATGAAATGTTAAAAATCAACAAAAGTTAACCTATTAAAATTAATGCTATACAAGCTTTTTCAATTGAATTCTCAGTGTTTTTCCTCCCTTAACGGCTGCCTTGAAGGTCTTCTCAAGATGTCTTGGATACACTTTTTTCCATACTATCCAGCACTTCGAAGGGCCTTTTCCAGACTGATTGATTTTTTCTCGAGTTCCATATAAGAGATGGGTTTCATGGCAGCCTTATCACAAGAACAAAAAATCATTTTCTCCTTAGTTTGGTTAATATAGGCAATTGAAGTCGACTCACCAGGATCTATCACTAATCGTGCTTCTTTCTTTTCTTTTTCTACTTTCTCTAAACCTTCAAGGTCAACATCTTTAATTACTATAACTCTATCCGCTATATTAATAGGATTTTTTGATCCACCTTTCTTAAAATAAGTCGCCTCTTCATAAACCTCTTGAGTAACATAGACATCGTATGCTCTGCTTATTTTTTCGAACAAACCGAGAGTATGAAGATCAATGATAACATCGGCATCAAGCAACAGCAATTTTCGCATAGTTTCCTTCTATAAATCCCTTATCATCCAGATAGTCGTCTATTTCAGCCCGATCTATTTCCAGATATTCGGCAAAAGAGCCTCTTGATATCTTGCCTTCCATTAAGCATCTGCAAGCAAGAGATATAAACCTTGAAGGAAATTTGGCCGGTCCGTCTTTGCTATACAACCTTCGACGCATATTGTGGTCCAGATTACGGAATTCCGGGTTATCTAAGACCTTCTGCACCTGGGATTTCTTAAGTATTTTAAGGTTGACAAGCCTCCAAAGGGTTGCTTCAGTTGAAACACCGAAATCCTTGGCGACCTCAATGATATCAATGATTCTGACCTCACTGTCGGTAATTGTTTCTTTAAGTATATCGAGGAGATGAGCTTCAGGTAAGAGCAGGCTAGAAGCGAAGATATCCGCATATTGCTCCGGCCTTGTCTTTATTGTTCCATTACCAATCTCTTCTGTAGAAAAAACATCCCAGGTTATGATATGAAATAACTCATGTGCCAGATCAAAATTTCTTCTCCATGGTGCATCATTAGCATTAATGAGGATACCAACTCCTAAGATATTATCCACAATACTGGCGCCGGAGACGCCATCTTCCAGAGGAAAATGAAGGATTTTAAAACGAAGTTTATTTTCGAGGACATGAAGCAGATTTGAAAAAGGATGAGAACCTAAGTCGAGAAAATTATGAATCTC
Organism: Thermodesulfobacteriota bacterium; assembly: GCA_034718555.1. Classification (GTDB taxonomy): domain Bacteria; phylum Desulfobacterota; class DSM-4660; order Desulfatiglandales; family B25-G16; genus M55B121. The sequence continues at coordinate 11,344 of JAYEMW010000518.1, read as the reverse complement.
AGCGCCGAGTTTATCGGCCCGTTCAAAGCCATCGACAGAGAAATCATCCCGATCATAGTTTTTCTGGATATCTTTCCATCGTCGCTTAATACCAAGAAGGCATTCCATCTTACTGTAATTTTCCAGAAAAGAAAGGAATTGACGCTGCACTTGATTTATGTTTGTTTTTGTCGTCTTTCTCCACAGGGGGACAGGGTCGGGAGCCACTTCGGATTCCAGAAAATAGTCCAGGCTCCTCCCATATAAGCGGGCCATCATAATCAATTCATGAGCATTTATCTTCCTTGCACCTTTTTCAAGGGCAGAAAGTGTTTGGTAATTTTTAAACCCCAATTTTTGAGCAGCCTCAGCAATAGAAAACCCGGCGGCCCGTCGTGCAGCAACAATCCTCTTCTCCAGTACCTCTTCTCCCTTTCCTCTGGATATCATGGTGTCCTCCCTGAATAAGGTAATCTTATATATCTAATAATATAATCGGCAATTATATAAGATATCTTTATCTACATGTCAATCTTTAAATGAAGATTTTTCGTAACTCAGGTTCAAAGTTCCAGGTTTCCCGCTGAAAGCGGGATTCAAGGTTATAAAGATAAAATGCTGCTGAATCATCAATCTAAAGTATTTAGGTACGAGTGGTCAGGTCTGCTCTTGTCTTGACTCAAGTTTCACGAATAGTGATGCTTTCTTGGGGCTTCTATTTTTTTCTTGCATTTATTACAGGTACATGTATTTATGTATCGGCTAATACAGTAAGATTCTGCGTTCTCCGCGAACTCTGCGGTGAGAAATATTTAATAATAAGAAATGGAGAAATGTTATGGCTAAAGCCAGGGCAAGACATATATTAGTAGATACCAAAGATCAATGTGAAGAGCTTAAAGGGAAAATCTTATCAGGCGGTGACTTCGCTGAAATCGCAAAACAGTATTCAACTTGCCCTTCCGGGAAACAAGGCGGTGACCTTGGTGAATTCGGCCCCGGACAAATGGTTCAAGAATTCGATGAGGTTGTTTTCAGTGCAGAGCTGAATAAAGTTCAAGGACCGGTAAAAACACAATTTGGATATCACTTATTAGAAGTAACAAGCCGCACGGATTAAGATGAACCCCATAAGGAAATCGTATGAATAAGCGGAGATCTAAATGGCGGATTAAAGCCATAATTTTGTCAATTTTCCTTATCTTACCATTCTCATTTACAGGAGCAGAGGCCAAGACCTTTAAGGTTGCAAGCTATAATGTGGAAAACCTTTTTGATCTCACTAAGGATGGAACAGAATACATAGAGTATATTCCAAACAACTACTATGGCTGGAATAAGGGTATTGTAGATATTAAAGTTGCCAATATAGCAGAAGTAATAAAGGACATGGGGGCTGATGTTGTTGCCCTGCAAGAGATTGAGTCGAGAAAAGCCCTTTTTTTTCTGCAAGACAAACTGAGAGATTACAATATAGATTATGCTTATGTTGCAATTGCAGACTCCAAGGCTACGCCTGTAAAGTGCGGGGTTATTTCTAAATTTCCAATTATTAAAAAAGAGGAAATACAGGTTGATAAAGAATTTGCCAGAAATATTCTCAAGATTACCCTTAATATAGATGGCAATAGTCTCATCCTGTTTGTTAACCACTGGAAATCCAAACAAGGCCCTGAGAGCTTGAGGGTATCTTATGCTAAGGCCCTCAGAAGGGAGATCAATAGGCTTAAAGAGGGTATGGATTTTATATTGGCGGGTGATTTTAATGCGAACTATAACGAATACGAAACCTTCCTCAATTCCAGCAAATTAAATGATACTGCCGGCAAAACCGGGATCAATCATATTCTCAAGACTGTAAAAAATACTGAAATGGTTAATGAAAAAATTCTTACGGAACAGCCAGGGAATGAATATCTTTACAATTTATGGCTTGAAATCAATAAACAAAGGCGCTGGTCTTACAATTTTCGCAGATATAAGGATGGACCGGACAACATTATAGTCCCCAAAGAACTTTATGACCAAAATGGAATTTCCTATGTTGATAATTCATTTGATAAATTCGACCGGGACTACCTTTTTAGAAAAAATGCCGTCTACCGTTGGCAAAGGGCAAAAAGAGGCAGGGGCAAGCACCTGGGAAGGGGGTACTCTGATCATCTACCGGTTTTTGCCTCTTTTTCTACCGAACCCTTTCATTTTAAAAACAGCGACTCTGTTTTCAATAATACCTCCCCTTCAAGGTCGAAAAAAACTAACCTTCCAAAAGGACTGTTGGATCTAAATACAGCCACTGAAAATGAACTTCAGTCTATCAATGGTATTGGCCCTGTTCTCTCTGAAAAAATTATTGCCGGCCGTCCTTATAAAAGCGTAGAAGATTTACTTACAGTAAAAGGAATTGGCCCAAAGAGACTTAGAAGGTTTCATCGCTATTTCGTGATAGGCAAGGAATAAATTATAAAACAAGGGAAATAAAATGAGACGGAAGGAAAAGGAAGTAATTGATTCAGAGATTATTTCAACAATAATCAGAGATTGCAGTGTATGCAGGTTAGGATTATCCCTTAATGATAATCCCTATATTGTGCCGGTTTCCTTTGGCTACGATGGGGCATCAATATATTTCCATACAGCAAAAAAGGGGAAGAAGATAGAATACATTAATGCAAACAACAAAGTGTGTTTTGAGTTGGAGCGGGGGGTCCAGGTAGTGCCGGATGAGAGCAACGCATGCAAATGGACATTTTCATTTCAAAGCGTAATAGGATACGGTAAAATTTATGAATTAAAGGAAAAAAGTGATAAAATTGACGGCTTCAACCATATCATGGAACATTACTCTAAAAAAAAATGGGTGTTTGACGAAAAAATTCTAAAAATGGTTCGCCTCTGGAAGATATTAATAGACAATATGAACGTTAAGCAGTCAATTGAAAATGCATCTTAGTCACATGCCGGGTTGAATTGCCTTTTTCGTATCAGTTCAGCCACAAAGTCACGAAGACACTAAGTGGCTTAACTGTTCCCTTTTTTCTTCTTTTTTGTTTCCTTTTCTCCCTCGTCTTCAAATTTTTTTAGTTTTTCTGCCAAACCTCCCAGTTTCTTACTGACAAGATAGTTTATTGTGCCCTTAGGGTAAGCCCCATCAGGTTTTATGTCCCCAGCCTTTTTGCCGGTCATTATCTCTATGCCCTCGTCAATTGTTCTTACAGCATAGATGTGAAATTTTCCTTCCTCAGCAGCCTCTACAACATCCTCCCTCAGCATAAGGTCTTTAACATTACTTTGCGGTATCATTACCCCCTGGCTGCCAGTAAAGCCTATTTTACGGCAGCAATCATAGAAACCCTCAATTTTTTGATTAACTCCTCCAATTGCCTGGACTTCTCCATTTTGATTCACCGAGCCTGTAACTGCTGTATTCTGCTTTAACGGTACATCAGAAAGACTGGAAAGTAAGGCATATATCTCGGTAGATGAAGCGCTGTCACCCTCCACACCACTGTATGATTGCTCAAATGCAATACTGGCGCTTATAGTTAAGGGTTTGTCCTGGGCGTATTTTTTTCTCAAATACCCTCCTAAGATAAGAACACCCTTGTTATGAGTGTTGCCGGACAGGTCCGCCTCTCTTTCAATATTTATAATGCCTGAACGACCAATAGATGTAGATGCTGTAATTCGAGAAGGCATTCCAAACATGTAGTCACCGAGGTTATAGACTGCAAGTCCGTTAACCTGTCCGGCTACTTCACCATCTACATCAATCATTAAGGTTCCCCTATCAATCATTTCCTGTATATGCTCTTCAACCATATTGGATCTGAAGATCTTGGCCTCTATAGCCCTGCCGACATGTTCTTCCCGGACAATTGATTGTTTATCCTGGCTTGCCCAGTAGTCAGCCTCCCGGAGTAAATCAGTAATCACAGGAAAACTGGTGGAAATTTTTTCCTTTCTCTCTGTCATACGGACTGCATGTTCTATTAATGCGGCTATAGCTTTTTTATCAAAGGGTCTTAATTCATCCTCATCTTTCTTCATCTTGATAAACTCTGCAAATTGCATCACAGATTGTTCATTGTTATCCATGGAGGTGTCGAAATCAGCCCTTACCTTAAAAATCTTTTTTACATCCTCATCGTATACGTAAAGAAGATGGTATAGGTAGGCGTCTGCTATGATAGCAACCTTGATATCTACTTTAATAGGCTCCGGCTTAAGACCTGAAGTGGTGAAAAGGTAAAAGGGATCATAAGTCTGAATTTCCATTTTTTCAGTTTTTAGCGATCTTTTAAGAGACTGCCATACTCCGGGCTCCATAATTGCGTCAAGAAGATTTAACACTAAGTAACCTCCATTCGCCTTTATAAAAGAGCCTGCCTTTATCTTACTGAAATCGGTCTTCCAGACACCGCTCCGGTCAACTACTTTTTCAATGCTGCCAAAAAGATTCCTATACGTTGGGTAAGATTCGATGATTACAGGTGGTCCCTCCTGGTTTTCATTGTCCACCAGAAGGTTGACTTCATAGGGCAAAAAGGAATCGCCTTGTGGGGTTGCAAAAGTAAGTCCAGCAATAGTTTGTTGAGACTGTTGTGCAAAGATTTGCAGATTATCAGTCATATCATCTATCATTTCGTTCAAATAGTTACTAATCTTTTTTTCCTTAAACTTTTTCCTTATTGGTGAGGCTACCTCATCGGCCATTTGCTTGAACATCAAGTGGTCCATTTTTTCCACGTTTTCCTGGAGACCTTTTTGCATATCCCTGAGCTCAAGGAATATCTGATCAATATCCTTTCTGAGTTCCGAATACTTTTCCTTCATTTTCTCGAACTTATCCTTGGAAAACCTCTCTTTTTCCACCATTGCCTCAATCTCATCAATATCCACCGGCTTACCATCAACAAGGGGCATGATTCCTGGTCGCTTAACCTGACCCACCTGTATGTCTACAAGGGCAAACCCCTGCTCTCGAACCTTATTGTCTAAGTTTTTAAAGAACTCTTTACCTTTTATTTCGTATTTCTCCATAATCTCTTTTTTTCTATTGAGATAATCCTGGCTTTCAAAGAGTTGGGGCACATCCTTTTTCAAGGTCTCTACAAAATCGTGAATACTCTTCTTGAATGCCCGTCCCATTCCTGCCTTAAGCTGAAAGAGTATAGGCGCTTCAGGGTTATTGAAGTTGTTTACGTAACAAAGATCTTCCGGCACACTGCCCTTTTTCTTTGAAATTTCCTCAAGCAGTTTCTTAACAGTCGATAACCTGCCGGTGTGTGAGGCGCCGGTGACAAAAATATTGTAACCTGGCTTGTTCATGCCCATTCCAAAACGAAAGGCCTCTACTCCCCTTTTTTGTCCGATAATTCCTTTTAGAGGCTTAATATCTTCAGTATTTTTAAATGGTAGCGTATCTGTATCAATTTTCCATCGAAGCTTTTCAACAGGTACAATGTGATCTGATTTCTTTTCCTGCATTTATAGTCTCCTCGATTTTGTAATTAAATATTTATCGTCACGTTATTGTTTGCAGAGTTCTATTAAAAATCTGGTGGAGTAAGTTATACTTAATAAAAACGGTCGGCAAACGACCTTCAGCAAATAAAGGAATAATTATTTTACCTTTATCTTGAAGGTATGAGACATTTCCTGTTCTTGTTTCGGCATAATAATGGTTAAAATACCTTCCTTATAGGTAGCTCTTACATCTTCAACTCTTACACGGCAAGAAAGTTGAATACTGCGGGAGAAAGAGTTAACCCTTCTTTCCTCTTTACGATAGGCATTATCTTGCTTAATTGATCCTTTGGATGACTTTCCTTTTATGCTCAAAAAATCTTCAGTTATAGAAATATCCAAATCTTCCGGATCTACGCCTGGTATATCAACATTAAATATAAGGTAATCTTCAGTCTCAGATTTTTCAAACGCAGGGTAATCCCTGAAATTACTTGGTAAGATATTCATTCCAAAATCATCACATAACCTCAGGAAAAGGCGGTCAATATCTTTTTTCAGCTTACCTATTTCTTGATCTTTCCATATGATAAGCCCTGGCATGTTTAACCTCCTTCCAGATCTATAAAAATTAACTTTTCAGCTTCTCGGTTGCTGAAACTACGAAAACATAATCATTTTAGAAGCTAATATTTCAAGATGCAAGAAAATTTTACATCAACCCTTATTCCGTTAAAATATCCTGTTGCTTGCGAAAACTCGACCCATCTGTTATGTAAGGTGAATATGTGAGTCTATCAGATTTTGTTAGACCTCTATCAACTTAGGGCTCACTCAAAAATAACTTCACATTTCAGGCGCCGATACATCCCGCCTGACTGCGTTATGCAAACTCGGAATATGCCTGATATTCCTGCGTTTCCACGCCTTGTCAGACGGGCGCGTCAACACCTGAAATTGCGAACTTATTTTTTCGTGAACCCTTAAGGTTAAAAAAATATGAATGGGAAACAATATATAATATATCAGAAAGGTAATGTTTATAAAATATGCAGTGGCATATATTATTATGCCAGGGGGATTTGGAACGCTTGATGAGCTTTTTGAGGCCATAACCCTGATTCAAACCAAGAGGATGAGGGCCTTTCCAGTTATCCTAATAGATTCAAAATACTGGAAGGGCCTAATTGACTGGATAAAGAAATCTATGATTACTGAGAGATCTATATCTGAAGCAGAGCTTGGCCTATTAGATGTCGTGGACACCCCTGAGGAGGCTGTAGAAATAATTAAAAGCAAGGTTGTTGTGTAAATATAAAATAAGACTTTTGTTAATTTTTTAAGATGGCATCTAATGATTAAAATTCTTGCAATATATGGAAGCCCCCGCCGTAAAGGAAACACATCTTTGTTACTCAAAAAATCTGTTCAAGGCGCAATTGAAGCAGGTGCAGAGATTGAAGAGATATTCTTGCGGGATTTGAAGATGTCTCCCTGTCTTGAAATATATGGCTGTAAAAAAACAGGGAGATGTGTAATACAGGATGATTTTCAGGATGTTTATGACAAAATCTTATCGTGTCATGGTATTATACTTGCCTCACCAATGTTTTTCTATATGGTAAGCGCACATACAAAAATCCTAATGGACCGGTGTCAATCACTATGGGTAAAAAAGTACTGGATGGAAAAAATACCTGTAGAAAAAAAAGAGAAAGCAAGAAAAGGCCTTTTTATATCAGCAGGTGCAACTAAAGGAAAAAGGCTTTTCGATGGGGCCCTCCTTGGGGTTAGGTATTTTTTTGATGCTATAGATTTTGATCTTTGGAAGAGCATCCTATACAGGAGTCTGGATTTTGAAGGTGATGTGTTAAAACATCCGGAATATTTAGAGGAGTCATATCATGCCGGAAAAGAATTGGTAAATATAATTCAGGGCAGTCAGCCATAATACAGCACAGCATTAATAACCGAATTGTAAATCTATAAATTAAAGTTTTATTCTAAAAATTGCTTGACATACCTTTTTTTAACTAATACTATTAGTAATCATTACTATTACAATTTATATATTTTTATTGTCTGTACGTTATAAATATATTTGAATTTTAACTTATTAATAAAAAAGGAGATGAGCTGTGAAAGAATTGAAGGGAAGCAAAACAGAAAAAAACCTGCTGACGGCATTTGCAGGTGAATCTCAAGCAAACAGAAAGTATCTTGCATTTGCCAAACAGGCTGATAAAGAAGGTCACAAGCAAGTAGCAAAACTTTTCAGGGCAGCGGCCGAGGCTGAAACTATTCATGCTCACGCCCATCTTAGGGCGCTCGGAGGCATAAAGAGCACATCTGAAAACTTGAAAGAGGCCATTTCAGGAGAAACATTTGAGTTTACTGAGATGTACCCTGCCATGATTGAGGAAAGCAAAGAGGATGGCAACAAGACTGCAGAAAGAAACTTTACATATGCAAATGAGGTTGAAAAGGTTCACGCATCACTTTATCAGAAGGCATTTGACAATTTAGATAACATGGACGAAACAGACTATTATGTATGCTCTGTATGCGGTTATACATGTGAAGTAGAACCGCCTGAGAAATGCCCGGTTTGCAACGCAAAATCAACGGCTTTTTTTAAGGTTGAGTAAAACATTTTAAAGGAGATACACCATGACAACAAACGACATCTTTCAATTAAATCCTCGAATGCCAAGGAATGTAAAACTGGCGGATATCACCATTAGAGACGGCATTCAGCATGAAGAGACCTGGATACCTACAGAGGCAAAAATATACTATCTCCAGGAGATGGCCTTTGCGGGGGTAAAAAGAATGGAGGTAACAAACTTAGGATCCCCCAGAATAATGCCCCAATTTAGGGATGCTGAAGAGGTCCTTAAGGGTGTAAGATCAGATATATTTGAAAAACGTCTGTCCAAGAGAAACATAGACAAAAACGACATTGAGTGGACTGCAATTACTATAAGGGAGCCTGCGGTAGACCGGGCTATTGAACTGAAGGAAAAAGGCTACGGCCCTGACAGGGTCCTCATGATGGTTTCAACCGATGAAGAACATCACTTTGCCAACTCCGGCACCACACTCCCCTCCTACTGGAAAGAGGCGGAACGCTGTATAAAAAAATGTAAGGATGCAGGCATAAAAATGTGCGGCACTGTAAGCACTATCTGGGGAAGTCCTATATCAGGGCCTACCAGATTAGAAGATGCCATTGACTTTACCAAGCGATGGCTCTCTATAGGCGCAGATGACATAGAACATGCAGACCATGACGGATCAGCACCACCTAATCAGGTATACCGCTACTATTCAATGGTATTAGACGAGCTTCCTAACCCAGATCTCCATGTAGCCCACTTCCATGTAAGCAGGGGTTGGGGTCTGGCAAATGTGCTGGCCGCCCTTCAGGCGGGAGTAGAAATATTTGAGGGATGCCTTGGCGGAATAGGCGGTCAACCGACCAATTTTCTTGACAGAACCCCAGTGCCAGGAACAGGCACCTATTACTACAAAGATCCTAATGTAGTTGGGCTTGCCACCTTTGAGGACATGTGTGTCATGATTGATGAAATGGGTATTGATATAGGCGGCATCAACGTTGATAGGATTTTAGAGCTTGGTACTTTAATGGAAAAGACTATTGGAAGAAGACTGCGCTCAGAGTCCATACTCAACGGAAGGATACCAAAGAAGCCAAGAGAAGAATTCAAACGGCCTAAATTGCATTCAGATAAAAAGAAGTTTGGTGAAAAACCAGGTCAGGTAATACCGGATGGATGGCCACAGAATGCTGAGGTCCCTGATGATATGCTGGTAAAGAAATAGACATTATCTTTTCTCCATTGGGTCTTATCTCTGTTGTTATGACAGAGAAAAACAATATAGAGGATTGTTGATATGGATAAACTTCCGGGTCTTAATAAAAAAATTGTGGCTGTCACTTCCTTAGATGATATCGAAGAAGAAAAGAGATATTGGATTTCAAAAAGTCCACTTGAACGAATTGAAGCTATAGAAATAAACAGAAGGATGATTTATGGCCAAAATCGAATTACATCCAGACTTCAAAGATTTTTTGAGACTTCTGAACTCTCATAATGTTAGGTATCTGCTGGTTGGAGGATACGCAGTAGGTTATCATGGTTATCCACGAGCAACCGGTGATATGGACATTTGGATTGAAATGAGCGAATCAAATTCCAAAAAGGTTGCTTCAGCATTTCGTGATTTTGGTATGCCTAATGAAACGATTTCAGAGAGCCAATTCTTAGAGAAAAACAAAGTAATTCGAATGGGTGTGCCACCCGTACGACTTGAAGTTATCACAAGCGCATCCGGAGTAGCCTTCCATAAATGTTACTCTAATAGAGAGGTCATTGAAATTGACGGGATTCCAATAAACTTTATTTCACTCCAGGACCTCAAAAAGAATAAACATGCGGCTGGCAGACATAAGGATATGGCAGACTTGGAACATCTGCCATAACATTAACATTAATAAAACTACGATTAACTTATGAGTTCAGAAAATTGTTTGGGATCCATCCATAGATATAGATCAACTAACCAGCGCCAGGTTATATTGGAGGAGATTAAAAAGTCCAATTCTCATCCTACAGCAGATGATATATACAAATCTGTACGAACAAGGCTGCCTAAGATAAGCCTCGGAACCATTTATCGCAATATCGAAATTCTCTATGAGAATGGTCTCATAGATAAGATAGGGCCTCTATCCAATCAGATGCGATATGATGGAATCACGAAAAATCACTATCATATTCGTTGTATCCGTTGTGGCAAGGTAGTGGATGCACCGGTGGAAACAATAAATAGGTTAAATGACAAAGTCCGCAAACAAACCGACTACATGATAATGGGGCATAGGCTTGAGTATATCGGTATATGCCCTGATTGCAGGAAAAAGGAAGATAAATTGCATAAAAAAAAAGACAGTAAAAACTCTTGAAGGAGGATATGTAAAAATGTCTAAGGCACTTATTGTTTACGCAACAAGGGGCGGTGACACAAAAAACATCGCAGAACTAATAGCAGAAGGAATCAGGTTTACAGGGGCCGATGCAGATACTGTGAATGCAAACACTGTAAAAAAAGAGGATGTTTTGGAGGGCTATGATGCATATGTATTTGGATCTGCAACATATCACGGTGCAATGATGCAGAGCATGAAAACACTTCTCTTCCTTGGTGAAAAGGCAAACCTTTCTGAAAAAATAGGTGCGTCATTCGGGGCATACGGATGGTCAGGCGAGGCCTCGTACCGAATATTTGAGACTATGGAAAATATCTTTAATATGAATATGGTGAGTGGCCCATTGCGATTAAAATCCTCCGGTCTTGGAGGCGCAAGAGAGATGGCCCAGGATTACGGCCGTGAAATTGGCGGAAAAATGGAGGGATAATTCTAACCAGAACAATTATTCCTTATGATTTATTATGCGTTAATTTGCTTTAAATTTTAACATAACAAGATATAAACATGGAGAATCATATGAACCCAAAGACCCTTCACCAAATTAGTTACGGACTCTACGTTATTACTGCAGGAAACGATGGGAAATTTAACGGCCAGATAGCAAATACGGTGTTTCAGATAACATCTGAACCTCCCACCATGGCTGTAAGTATTAACAAGGGAAACTATACACACGAGTTTATCAAAGAGTGTCGCTCCTTTGTGGTAAATATCCTGGGAAAAGAGACCGGAATGGTTTTTATAGGGCGCTTTGGGTTCAAATGTGGAAGGGATATTGAAAAATTAGATGGAGTAAAGCACAGGCTTTCCCAGCTTGGAAACCCCATCCTTGAGGAAAACAGTATTTCATTTCTTGAAGTGAAGGTAGAAAAAGAAGTT
>JAYEMW010000517.1:0-6670 GCA_034718555.1 Thermodesulfobacteriota bacterium | reverse complement strand
ATAATGGGCATAGGAGGCTGTCCGAGAATAGTAATTTTTTCTCAAATCGAGGAATGCGAAAAAAATTACCGCAGGTATATAGTTGATATTCCGAGGATAATTTTTTGAGTATGACAAAGAGTTGAGGAAAAAGGGCATTCTCGGACAGTCTCCCAGGATAGTTTTCTGATGATCAAATCTATATACAAGAAAAAGGGGAAACGCGGTATTGCCATTATCGGCCTAAGCTTAATAGCGTTAATCGTAGCAATATCAATGTCCTACCTTTATAGTTCAGGCAAAAGAAAGCCTTTATTGCCGTTTGAAGAGGTTTATGCCCCCTCAAAGCAGCTTCATGGAGACATATCCACTATAGACATGGCTATTTCCAGTGAATTCTACAAGATAGGTGTTTCTCAAGAAAACATACTTTTTTTATCGGTTATACCAATGCGAAAAGACGGCTATAGTTGGGAATTCAGCAGCATAGAAGCCACGATTTCTAACAAATACTCTGCTTCACAGATAGGGATGGAAATTAAGGGGACGATTGATAACCTAAAGGCTCCGGTGCAAGTAAATATATATGATGAATCAGAAAAGGTGACTGTCTGCAATATTTTTTGGAAGGGCTTCCATACACATATGTTAAGAATAACCTTAGATGACTATAAGGCTATAAGCTCTTTGTCCCATCCAAGAATAAGCATTATAATAGATGATTTGGGCTATAAAAAACCTATTGCAAACGAGCTGATAAATCTTGATTTAGCCCTTACATTTTCCATCTTACCCTGTACCCCATATACGAAATTTATTGCACAAAATGCCCATAAAAGGGACAAAGAGACCATGCTCCATCTGCCTATGGAACCTATTAGCTACCCTTCAATAAATCCAGGAGATGGGGTTTTATTAGAGTCAATGGATGAAGGGGCAATTTTAAAGGTTCTCAAGGATGATTTAAGACAGATACCGTTCATCTCCGGCGTTAATAACCATATGGGATCAAGGCTCACAAAGAATGAAAAGAAAATGGAAATAGTTATGACAGAATTAAAGAAAAGAAATCTCTATTTTATTGACAGCAGAACAAGTTCTGATACTGTGGCCTTTAATGTTGCAAAAAAGTTGGCCCTTCATACGGCAAACAGGGATGTATTTATAGATAACAATCTCACAGAAAATGCCCTAAAGGCACAATTAGAGAAACTCTGCAGCCTTGCAAGACACAAAGGCAAGGCCATAGGCATTGCTCACCCCCATAAAGAAATGCTCAATATATTAAAGGCATACGAACAGATATTAAAAAGTAAGGCCAGGGTGGTGCCTGTATCTGAGTTGCTGCATTAATGGCAAATATAAATTGTAGTTAAAGAGCAATGATGCTTTTACTCAGACAAACAAAATCTTTTCAGTCTATATAAGTTGACATGTGTACGGACACAAATGCTATACTGATAAGAAAAAAGCGTAATAGCAAAGCCACAAAGTCACGAAGACACTAAGAGTGGCTGAAATGTTACTAAAAAACGGAGGTTTATTAATGAAGGTACCGCTGCTGGATTTAAAGGCCCAGTATGAGACTATTAAAAAGGAAATTTTAGAAACCACTATGGAGGTTTACGAATCCCAAAGATTTATACTTGGGCCGAAGGTAGAGGAGCTGGAAAAGAAAATTGCCGATTACACCGGGGTAAAATATGCCCTTGGCGTTTCTTCCGGCACTGATGCACTTCTTATATCCCTGATGGCCGCAGGCATTGGCCAGGGAGATTTAGTTATTACCACCCCATATACCTTTTTTGCCACTGTTGGCTCAATCGCAAGGTTAGGTGCAATACCTGTATTGGTTGATATTGATCCCCATACCTACAACATTGATCCAGAGATATTGAAGAAAAAGATTTCTTCAATGAATGGAAAAGAACGATCAAGGCTTAAGGCCATAATACCGGTGCATCTTTTTGGTCAATGCGCTGATATGGAAGACATTTTAGAAATAGCTAATTCTTTAGGGATAATTATCATAGAGGACGCAGCTCAGGCAATTGGGTCGGAGTATAGGTTCACAGATGGATCTGTGAAAAGGGCCGGCTCTATGTGTAAATACGGTTGTTTCTCCTTTTTTCCCTCTAAGAATCTTGGTTCATTTGGGGATGGCGGAATGGTCACTACAGATGATGAAGAGGCATATCAAAAGATATCTATAATGAGGGTTCATGGATCTAAGCCAAAATATTATCACAAGGTCATAGGTGGAAATTTTAGACTCGATTCGCTCCAGGCCGCTATTCTTTTGGTGAAATTTAATTATCTTGATACGTGGACTGAAAAAAGAATGGAGAATGCAAGGACTTATAGAGACCTATTTGCAAAGATCGATTTAGAAGAAATAGAGTTGCCATTTGAGGACAAGGGCAGGCATATATATAATCAGTTCATCGTCAAGACCGGCAACAGAAGAGATGAACTGAGGAAGTTTTTGGCAGATCATGGCATAGGGTCCGAGGTTTATTACCCAGTCCCTCTTCATATTCAGGAATGTTTCAGGTATTTAAATTATAGTCCGGAGGATTGCCCGGTCTCTGTTGATGCCGCTGCCGGGACCCTTGCCTTGCCGATATATTCAGAGCTAACCTTTGAACAAATTGAATATGTCGTTAATACAATAAACTCATTTTATAAGGGATAAGATTTTTGTAACTACTCAGGTATACATTAGACAGGATAACCCCGCATTACGCAGGGCAGGCATGGATTAACTTGATTTTTTAATTCCTGTAAATCCTCTAACTATCCTGATAGCCTTTCCTCGCTATAGGGGTAAGTCATTAGTCTAAACCCTTCTACTGTAATTTGGTTTAACCTGCTCTCACGATTGATCGGGAGTTAATTTGAATATTCGTTTCATATTTAAGAGAGGCCCAAAGAGATTATATTAATTCCTTATTAGAGGTCTACTCGTAAGGTATTTTGCCAGGATATTTCTTTTGATTTACAGGATTATTAGAATAATGTCTTGTTTGTGACTTAACATAGATTCCTGTTTATCCTGTTAATCCTGTCAAAAAAAGAGACACCTGAATAGTGACAATTTTTTTAAAAATAAATTTTTCATTTAACCATATAAAAACAGCAGGGTTACTAATCGCAAAATTCCTGTAAAAAATATTGAAACAAATGAAATAACCGGAGAGTTTTATCTATGGAAGACAATGTCAGGTTTTATAAAGAGCCTCAGCTAATAAAGCCGATCATGATAATTGGGTTTGGCGGTTGGTCGAACGCTGGGAATTCTGCCCTTAAGTCAATTGACTACATAATTGAGAAAAAAGGAGGAACACTCTTAGCCAAGATTGATCCGGATAGTTTTTACCAGTATACACAAAACAGGCCAATTATTGCTATAGAGGAGGGAAGGCTAAAAAGTGTTTCCCAAACAGAAATAACAATTTATTATAGCAAGAATAAAGAAGGGGGAAGGGATATAATTTTTTTAAGGGCACAAGAACCAGACTACAGGTGGAATAATTTTGTTGAGACCATATTGAATTTATGTAAAAAATGGGATGTTTCTCTTATGATTAGTCTTGGTGGGATGTATGACGATGTTCTTCACACTGAGTCTATAGTATCAGGGGTATATTCCTCTGAGAAATGGCGTGATGTCTTTATCAAAAATGATATTAGCATGATTAATTATGAAGGACCTTCAGGCATACATTCACTTATTATGGAGCAAACAAAAGAGCATTCCTACCCGTTCTTTGGTCTCTGGGGTCATACCCCCCTTTATCTTAGAGGAACAAATTTTAGGGTTGTTATACAGATTGTAAATTTATTAGCCTCTTTATTCTCTTTTTCTATTGAAACATCAGAGCTCGATAGCTCATTAAAGGAATTTGAGGTCCAAATAGAGGGGATATTAGATCAGAATGATGAGCTAAAGGAACATATTGAAGAAATCAAGAAAATGAGGGCCGGGGAGGTTCGGAAAAGAGGAACACCAAAGGTCGTAAACATAAAGGACTTTATGAGACCCAATGAGTCATAATAATGGGCTGTAATTCAATGTTATTTTTAAGAAAAAAGGTAGTGCCGAATATTATATAATCGGAGTGGATAGATATGTCAAATGTTGTTATTGTAGGCGCCCAGTGGGGTGACGAAGGGAAAGGAAAGATAGTTGACCTTTTAAGCGGTTATGCAAAGAGGGTTGTCAGGTTTCAAGGTGGAAATAATGCCGGGCACACACTGGTGGTAAACGGCGTACAATCTATTCTACATCTCATCCCCTCTGGAATTTTATACAAAGATACGAGATGCCTGATAGGCAATGGCGTTGTAGTCGACCCTGAAATATTGCTGGAAGAAATAAGGGATCTTTCTGATAAAAAAGTAAAGGTAAGTCCTGAAAGACTGGGTTTAAGCGAACGTGCTCACCTGATAATGCCCTATCACAAGGCCGTTGACATGGTCCGGGAAAAGGCAAAAGGAATATCCAAGATCGGCACTACTGGAAGAGGCATAGGACCGTGCTACGAAGATAAGATAGCAAGGACCGGGATAAGGGTTATTGATTTAACCGAACCGGATGTATTAAAGGAAAAAATTGAGGAAAATCTAAGTGAAAAGAACTTTTACTTAACAAGGCTTTTTGGGGAAAAACCCCTTAGACCTGAGCCTATAATAGAAAGATATATGGCCATGGCTCAAGAGCTTTTACCTTTTATTCTTGATGTTTCCATGGAACTTGATGGGGCAATAAGAAGAGGGGAGAATATACTTTTTGAGGGCGCCCAGGGAACTCATTTAGACATAGATCATGGCACATACCCCTTTGTTACATCATCCAATCCTGTTGCAGCAACTGCATGCAGCGGAACAGGCGTTGGCCCTAAAAATTTAAATGGCATTGTTGGTATTGTGAAGGCATATACTACACGCGTTGGAAAGGGTCCATTCGTGAGCGAGCTTACTGATGAAAGCGGTGATTTTTTGCAGAGCAGAGGTAAGGAATTTGGTGCCACTACAGGCAGAAAAAGAAGATGCGGCTGGTTGGATTTGCCTCTCGTCAAATATTCCGCAAGGGTCAATGGATTAACCAATATGGCCCTTACAAAACTCGATGTGTTAACAGGGCTTAACCCTGTCAATCTTTGTGTAGCATATGAGGACCAGGGAAAAACACTGGAAAGCGTGCCTGCTAAACTGTCGACCCTTAACAACTGCATCCCTGTCTATGAGGAGATGGATGGATGGAATGAGGATATCTCCGGTGCAAGGACCTTTGATGAACTTCCAAACAATGCACAGGCCTATATCAAGAGAATTGAGGAATTTATTGAAGTACCTGTTTCTATTATATCTGTAGGCCCGGGAAGGGACGAAACGATCATTTCTAAAAACCCTTTCAATGAAATCCTTGAACCCTTGAACCTTTGAACCGTGAACGGTTACCTTAATTATTTATGCGCGTCCCCATCTTCACACATCTTCACATCTTCATACATAAGTTTATAAGTTGACTCCGTCCCTCATTGCTCTTAGAAATTTGTTGACAAATAAAGTTGTATGAACTAATTTCATAACATATGTAAGAAATAAAGGAGGACAAATATGACTAAACAAATGTCTTCTTCAGCAAAAGTGAGGATTACTGCAAACCTAAATTCTGAATTAGTTAAATCCATTGATCGATTTCTCAAGGTTAAGAATCAGTCTCGCAGCAAGTTTATTGAAGATGTTTTACGTAAATGGTACAACGAGCAAAAAAAGCGAGAACTTGAAAGTCAGATTGAGGAATACTATCTTTCTTTGTCTCATAAGGAGCGAGAAGAAGACCATCAGTGGTCAAAAATAACAGTTCAGAATGCTCGCAAGCTCTGGGAGGAATAGATTTATGCAATATCCAGAGAGGGGTGAGATTTATCTTGTAAGTCTTCCAGCTCAACCCAAGGATATTAAAGCCAGACCAGCAATAATCGTATCTTTGGATGTTAGAAATAGATTGGCCAGTGATGTTATTGTGGTCCCCATCACTACAAACCTGCGACCAAGCCCAACTCATGTGGAACTGCCAAAAGGAGAGGGAGGGCTTGACCAAATTTTCATGGCCAAGTGTGAACAAATTACAACCCTTGAAAAATCATTTCTAATTCGCGGCCATTTTTCTGGAGCTATAAGTAGCAGAAAGATAGACGAGATAGAAAAAGCTATCCAAATAGCCATTGGCATGGTTCCTCAGAACCCAATGGATAAAATGGACTTTATGTAATAGAGCATTTTAATAAACCGTAAACAGTCAACAACTACTGAACAGGCTAACTTTTATTGTTGGCTTAGTTATTTATTTATGCCCGTCCCCATATTTTCGCAAGTCAATGGTTATCAGACCTGTACAGTTGACAGGAATGAAATCAGTATTACTGAAATTTAGACGGGTGCCGATTTGTTCCATAATTTTTCATGAATGTATGTCAACTGTGTAGGGCTGATAATCATATAAAAGGCACTTCCCAGTATATCAAGGAGTATGCTTCTGATATACTGAGTTTAACGCTAATTTAACCAAGGAGGTGCCGTATGAAGAAAATATACACCAATGAAAAATTATTTGCAGCATTTGATTTACATTCAAACAATAATTATCTGGCAATTATAGACAAGGAAGATAAGAGAATTTACA
>JAYEMW010000516.1:0-30658 GCA_034718555.1 Thermodesulfobacteriota bacterium | reverse complement strand
GAGAGAATATTTAAGGCAAGCTTTGGTCCTATACCAGACACAGAGATTAGCAGTAAAAATATTTTTTTCTCTATTTTTGTTTGGAAGCCGAATAATTGAAATGAATTTTCCCTTACATGGGTGTAGACAAATAGACTCACCTTTTCAAGTTCATCAGGCAATTTATAAAAAGTGGATAAAGGAACAAAAAGCTGATATCCAACTCCGGTTGTGTCTATTATTGCTGATTCTGGATTTTTACTGAGCAGTGTTCCAGTTATGTGAGCTATCATGAATTACCATACCTATTACGAACCATCAGTGATGGATATCATCGAATTTAACCCAGTTCTGGTGGCAGATTGCCATAGCCAGTGCATCTGAAGCATCAAAAGAAAGCTGGATGTCGAGCTTAAGAATAATTTTGACCATATCCCTTACCTGTTCCTTTGTAGCCCTTCCGTATCCTACTACTGATTGTTTTATTTGCAACGGGGAGTACTCAAATACCTTCAGGTTGCACTGGATGGCTGCAACAAGGGCAGCCCCCCTTGCATGACCAATTTTTAAGGCGCTTTTAACATTTTTTGAAAAAAAAATATCCTCAATTGACATTTCCTCAGGGTTGTATTTCTGCATAATATCAATCAGGGATTTAAAAATACCATGGACCCTAAGATAAAAAGGCCAAGACTTAGGAAAAGATATATCTCCACCTCCAACGTAGGTAAGCCTGTTCCCATCCTTTTTTACAAGTCCGTAACCTGTGACTATAGAGCCTGGATCTACTCCCAGGACCAGCATTAACCAATATCCTCCATAACATCATCGGAGATATCAAAGTTGGCATATACGTGGCTGACATCATCGTTATCTTCAAGCAATTCCATAAGGGTTAACATCTGCTGGGCATGCTTGCCTTCAAGATTAACCGTTGTTGATGGAATCATTGTTATCTCTGCGAATGTGGGCTTTAGTCCGGTATTCTCTATGGTTGTTTTAATCTGCTCAAAGGAAGGCGGATCAGTGGTAACCTCAAATTCGTTTTCGCCTTCTTCGATATCCTCTGCGCCTGCATCTAATGCCAATTCAAACAGCTTTTCCTCATCTGTGTGGTCTTTTGGAAAAACAATAAGGCCCTTTTGGGAAAACATCCAAGCGACACACCCTGATTCTCCTAAATTGCCACCGTGCTTTTCAAAGATATGTCTTATATCCGCGACAGACCTGTTTTTATTATCAGTTAACACATCAACCAATACTGCTACGCCTCCTGGGCCATACCCTTCATAGGTGAACTCTTCGTAGTCTACACCTTCTAATTCACCTGTTCCTTTCTTGATGGCCCTTTCGATATTTTCCTTGGGCATATTTTCTGCTTTGGCAGCTGCAATTGCCGTTCTCAGTCTTGGATTTGAATCTGCATCTTTCCCGCCAAGCCTTGCTGAGACTGAAAGCTCTTTAATGAGTTTTGTAAAAATTTTTCCGCGCTTAGCGTCGACAGCACCTTTTTTATGTTTTATAGAACTCCATTTTGAGTGTCCTGACATTTATAACTCCCTTGAAAATTTGTATTTTTTTTACAAAATTAAAATTCTTTATTTTACTGATGCATAGGTCATTTCGTAAATGATCAATCAGAAAATTTTCAATATTTTAAAAATTGTGAAAAACTATTATATCTAATATTATTACCATAATCATCTATTTTTTGCAAAGCCAATTTATAATTTTAGGGGTATTTGATTTTAGGCTTTGGAGAAATCGCATTAATATTTTATCGGTATATTTTAAATTTTCTGTTGTGATTGTGGTTTTATTTGATAATATCAAGGACACAGGTTTTATAGTATTTCTCATATCATTATTGCAAATGTTCAGGGTTAAAAATGAACTTTTTCGTCTATAACATAATTGTTGCCTTCTTGTTTTTTATAGGCGGCCCCTTTCTTTTTATTTATTTATTTTACAAGGGACTAATAGATAGACATTTTAAAGAAAGATTAGGCCTGATAAACAGCTTAAATATGCCTCCGAAAGGTAACGCAAAAAGGGTGTTGATTCATGCAGTATCCGTGGGAGAGGTAAAAGTGGCAAGTGCTATTATAAGAGAGATAAAAAAATTAGGCGGCAATTTTTCTATAATTTTATCAACTACCACGAAAACAGGCAGGCAAGATGCTTTAAGATATATACCGAATGACGTTATCATAATTTACAACCCTATTGATATGCTATGTTTCGTAAAGCGATTTTTACATAAAATTTCTCCGGACATATTCATTAACCTGGAAACTGAAATATGGCCAAATTTTTTGTTTGTAAGCAAAAAGTTTAATATTTCTGCATTCCTTATAAACGGTCGTATTTCTGAGAAATCAATGGAAATTTACAGGCGTTTTAATTTTTTGATAAAAGATGTCCTATCCGTATATACGCTTCTTTCTATGATAAGTTATTTAGATGCACAGAGAATAACATCAATAGGGGCGGATCCTGAAAAAGTGGTGGTTGGTGGTAACGCAAAATATGATATACTGGTAGATGACGCAAGGCCGGAATTATCCAAAAAGATGTCCGGGATATATAAAATTGACGGGACCAAAAACGTTTTCATTGCAGGGAGCACCACAGGCATAGAGGATGAAATAATAATTGAAACATACGGAAATCTACTTAGGGATGATCCGGACATGTTGTTGGTTATAGCCCCCAGGCATACAGAAAGGTCCAGGAGGATAGAGTCTATTCTAATGTCCTACAAATTTGATTACTGCTTGAGAAGCAAGTTTGATTATCATTTTAGTGGAAATAAACAGGTTATTATCGTAGATGTAATAGGTGAACTTTTTGGTCTTTACAGCCTGGGAAATATAATTTTTTGTGGTGGCAGCCTTGTCCCTCATGGAGGGCATAATATCTTGGAGGCCGCTGTGTGGGGTAAGACGGTTATTTACGGGCCATCAATGGAGAATTTTCTGGACGCAAGAAGACTTATAGAAAACACAGGCGCAGGTCTTGAAGTGAAAGATGGTGATGAATTGCTGAAAACAGCAAGATGGGTACTGGAAAACCCAGAAAAGTCAGACAGATTAGGTAAGAGAGCCAGGGAGGAGATAAAGAGAAATATTGGATCTGCTAAAAAACAGGTAAAAAGAATTGCGCCGTTTTTATATAAGGAGGGAACTGAAAACGACATGAGGGTTTTACTAAATCGACAGTATTTTAAGGTAGAAACATGAAAAATAAATCAAGGGTAATTAGACAGGCCAGAGAGGTTTTACAGATTGAGGCTCAGGGGATTCTTGATTTAGTGGAAAGATTAGGGCCGGAGTTTGAACGTGCCGTAGAAATGGTTTTCAACAGCAAGGGAAGGGTAATCATGACTGGAATCGGCAAGTCAGGAATAATTGCAAAGAAGATAACCGCTACCCTGAACAGTACAGGCACACCATCATTATTTCTTCACCCGTCCGAGGCAGTCCATGGTGACCTCGGTGTTGTTACGGCTAATGACATTGTTATAGCTATCTCAAATAGCGGTTACACAAAGGAACTATCCACTTTATTGCCTATTCTAAAGGATTTAGGAATGAATGTTATTGCATTTACAGGGGATCCGGAATCACCACTGGCAAGAGAGAGCAATCTTTTTATAAATGTAGGGGTAGAAAGGGAGGCGTGTCCATTAGGTCTTGCACCTACAACCAGCACAACCGCTGCCCTGGCTATGGGAGATGCACTGGCCGTTGTTCTTATAGACAGAAGGCATTTTAACAAACGAGACTTCAAGAAGTTTCATCCAGGTGGCAGTTTAGGAGAGAGACTTTCGTTTGGTGTCAAGGATTTTATGATTACAGGAGACAAGATACCAATAGTTTACCAAAGCCAGACAGTGGAAGAGGCTATTCTTGAAATTAACCGTAAGGGGTTAGGCTCATGCCTAATTGTTAATGAAAATCTTGTTTTACTTGGCGTTATCACCGATGGTGATATTAGACGGTCTCTATTGAAATGGCAAGATATAATGAAATTAAACGTCGAGCAAATAATGTCAGTCCCACCTAAGATGATTGATATAGGTAAAAAGGCAAGCGATACAATAGAGTTAATGGAAAATAATGAAATCACAGTGCTGCCTGTTGTTGATAAAACAAAACAGGTTAAAGGCATTGTTCACCTCCATGGTCTTTTAGGGGGAGAGAGGTATAGCGCAAATGAAAAATAATAAAGCGCCTAAGGGCATGATAGTTGATCTTGTAACCCCCATGTCTGACAAGGGAGTTCTTGATATCAAGAGTCTTGATTCGTTGTTAACCAGGGTGTTGCCTTACGCTTCCGGCATACTTCTATCAGGACCAAACATGGGGGAGGGCAGGGCGCTTGGAGAAAATGTAAAAATAGAATTGTTTAAAAATGCCCTATCTTTTGTCCAGGAAAAGATTCCATTATTTTTTTGGATTACAGGAGAAAGCTCAGAGGATGTGGAAGGTCTGCTTGTTCGTCTTGAGGATGTCCTAAATTCATCAAACTATAAAGGCCGGCTATTCTGGATTGACTCTGCCCTCTACTATCATAGCAACAGAGACCTTGTGAGTCACTATGAGGGTCTTGTGTCAAAGACAAGGTATCCTTTTATCCTGTATAATGATCCAGATTTTATTAAGTCATTGAATAAATCCTTAAAGAGAAACAATATTCGGACAAACATAATAGAGGATTTAAGCAAAATTAATAACATCAGGGCATTAATTTCTAAAGGCTCTCTTGCAAGGGCACATAATTATCAAAAGGCCCTTGCCTGTAGGGCAGGCTTCAGAGTGTATGACGGCGATGAGGGACGTTTCTTGGAACATCCCAGTATGAATGGTTTACTTTCCGCAGGGGCAAATATTGCACCAAGATTATGGAGTATGGTTACAAGGGCATCATTAGGGCTTTTGCAGGAGGATGAGAGAAGGCAATATCATCTTAATAAAATGTGGGAAACAGGAGCCTTGTTAAAGGATCTTATTAAAATTTATAATCAAAACCCTGTATGGATAATTAAGAATACCCTGTCTGATTTAGATGTTATTGATAACCCAACCTGCACAGGTACTGTTGGGCCGGTTGGTAAAGAAAAAAACCCTCTCACGGAATTTCTTTTGGAACATAATATAGGTTAACCAGCATAACCCATTTTTTCGACCTGTGCGGTTAGCCATTAGCATTAAAAAAGTGTGGAAATGAGAGATTTTAGAGAACGGTTCACGAAAAAATAAGTTCGCAATTTCAGGTGTTGAAACGCCTGCCTGACAAGGCGTGGAAACGCAGGAATATCAGGAATATTCCGAGTTTTCACAACGCAGTCAGGCGGGATGTATCGGCGGCTGAAATGTGAAGTTATTTTTGAGTGAGCCCTTAATCAATAGATCAATGAGGTAAAAAGGATATTGAATCCCGCCCCAGGCGGGACTAATGGCTAAAAGCTAACCGCACAGGTCGAGTTTTTTTAATTATTTTTTGCCTTTGCCTGTTGTTCAGCAACCTTTGCACGTACATCATCCATGTCAAGGTTTTTAACCTGAGATATAATATCCTCCAGGGCCTCTTCAGGAAGTGCGCCAGGCTGCATAAAAACGAGTATTTTTTCTCTAAATATGGACAGGGTTGGGATTGAACGTATTCCAAAGGATGCTGCAAGGTCCTGACTTTCTTCTGTGTTGCACTTGGTAAATGCAATGTCTGAATATTTTTCAGAGGCCTTTTCGTATATGGGCCCAAACATCTTGCATGGGGCGCACCATTCAGCCCAAAAATCTATTAATACAATATCGTTATCATTCAAAGTTGGCTCAAGCTGTTCTAAGCTTAGTTTAGTAGTTGCCATTTTTCCTCCAATATACCCTTTATGGACAATTTATTTTTCAAACATTTAATGTAATTTCCATTACACCACTATGGTAGTAAAAGAGTTGTAATATCAAAACTATACACGGTTGATAATTACTGTTAATTCAATAGTACTATTGCTATACCGGGATAATTCTGAAAAGTGTTAAAAATATAGTGACGAGTTATTTAATGTCAAGTGCCTAATTGTTAAATATGGCTTTTCTCAAAACGAGTGGGATTTACCAACTTGAAATAGGAAAGAACCTTTTTTAAATTTGTACATAGGTTATCTCCCTGAAAAGGTGATTGGTCAGTCTGAAACACTACTTTGACTATTGACCGATTCATCTTCTTTACTTTTTTTGTGAGCCCCCTTGGAAACGACAATGCTTACTTCATAAAGAATAATAAGGGGCAGGGCCATCATTACCTGGGTGGCAACGTCTGGTGGAGTTAAAATTGCCGAAACTGCGAATGAACCGAGGATGGCAAACTTACGGTTTTTTTTCATTAGCTCTGGATTAACAATACCGATTTTTGTTAAGAAAAAGACTACTACCGGCAGCTCAAAAACCACACCAAAGGCTAAAAGCAAGCGAATAGAAAAGGAAAAGTACTGTTTTACCGATGGCAGAGCCTGTATATCCTCAGTTGCAAGGCCGATAAAAAATTTAAAGCCATATGGAAAAACAACAAAATACCCAAAAAGCGCGCCTCCAAGAAACAAGACGCTGGAAACCACGATAAAAGGAATAAGGTATTTTCTTTCTTTCTTGTAAAGCGCAGGGACCATAAACATCCAAACTTCATAAAATATGACAGGTAGAGCTAATATGGTGCCGGAAATAAGGGCTACCTTTATATAGGCTATAAACATCTCAGGTAGATTAGTGAAGATAAGAGAACTGTCAGGTGGAAGAACTTTCTTTAACGGCATTACAAGCAGGGAAAACAGGTTTTTGGAAAAAATATAAGAAAAAATAAAACCAATACCTATAGCTATTGCACAGACGACCAATCTTTTTCTTAACTCTTCCAAATGAGCCATAAATGGCTGCTTATCATCTTTCATCATTACCATTCTCAGTTGCTTTTTCTTTTTCCTTATCAGAGTGGGTCGTCAAATTATTATCTGTTTCTGTGTCTTTACCTGCCGTATCAATCATACCGGTTACAGAGTCTGCAAGTTCCTCCTCCATCCCTTTTATCTCGTCACCTATATCATTTAGATCAAGGTTTTCTTTTATTTCGTTAGTCGCTTTTTTAAACTCGTTCATTCCCTTGCCTAAGGCCCTGGCAAGGCTCGGCAGTTTTTTAGGCCCGATAACAACTAAGGCAATAACAAGAATAATAATCAACTCCGGCATTCCTATGCCAAACATGGATGACCTCCCTATTTAAAGTATACGTTACACCATCAAAAGTCTATACAGAGATAATCATTGCAATCTCGTCACAGTTGGGGAATTTTGGGCATTTAATACAATCAGCCCAGATCTTGTGAGGGAGCAGTGTTTTATTTATTTCCTTAAAACCTAAATCGGCGAAGAAATTTTTTCTCAATGTCAATGCAAACACCTTTGATAGACCAAGCTCAACTGCCTCTTCAAGGCATTTCTCAACAAGTTTGGAGCCAATCCCATGATTTTGACTACTTTCAATAACAGATAATGATCTTATTTCCCCTAAATCCTCCCATGAGACTATAAGGCTGCATATGCCAATCAAATCTCCATTCGCATCACTACTATCCTCAACGTAAAAATCTCTTATATGCTCATAGAGATCAGCAATAGATCGGGGCAGCAATATATCCTGATTTACATAATAGGATAAGATTTTATGAATTGAAATTACATCTTGAATTATTGGCTTTCTTGGCATGGAAAAACCCCTAATTATTCTGGTTAGGATGTATTATAAAAGGTCTAAACCCTTCATTATCAGACAAACGTTTTGCATATTTTTTTGCCTCTGTTAATGTAGATAATGGTCCACAGCGGATTCTATAATATAATTCACCGTTTATCAAGGTTTGATAATAATAAGCCGGGTATCCAAGACCTATCAATTTTTTTACCATCCTCTTGCTGTCACCTTTGTTTTTAAGTGCTGCAACTTGAACATTGTAATTTAGGATACTCGCCCTTATCCGTTTAATCTTCTCTTTAGTTGCTGATTTATCCTTGTTTTTAGCCAGCTCATCAAGTCTGGGAGAAGGCTTTTCAGGCTTTGCTTTTTTCTCATTAAAAGAGGAGCCTGAGAGAGTTTTTTCCTTTGCAATTTCTTTCTTCTGTGTAAGCTCCTTGTAAAATGTTAGCTCCTCTTCTTTTATAGGCAATACGTGCTCTTGTGGCATTACCTCTTTATCTCTTATTTCCTTTTCTTCTATAGTAGTAATGTCTTTTTCCTTGATTGTGGCAAGACTGTTCATTGCATCATTAAATAAACCTCTGCTAACTATAATCCCCAGGGTAAATATCCATAAAAGCACGAAAAGGAAGGTCAGAGACATTAGAATGATATGTGTCATTGTCAAGCCAAAGGTGTATCTTTTAGCCTTTTTTTTTGGAGAGGATTTTTTATTAGCCATTTTTTACTGTTTACATTTCTTCCGGTGCGTTAACACCTAAGAGCTCAAGGCCATTTTTTATTACAATTTTAACGGCCAGAGACAAAGAAAGTCTTGCCTGGCTTAGATCCTTGTCTTCAATAACTATTCTATGTTTATTATAATACCTGTGAAAATTTCCAGCAAGTTCTGTCAGGTAATATGTAAGTCTATGGGGTGCTAAGTCAATTGCCATTTCTTCTACAAGAGAGGGAAAGTCCGCCATTTTTCTTATGAGGACGAGCTCTTCTTCATTACCCAACAGTTGAAAATATTGTCCAGGGTCCTTTGAAAGTTTAATGCTCTGGTTAGCTGCCTTTCTAAAAACACTGCATATTCTGGCATGGGCATATTGTACATAATATACTGGATTTTCACTATCCTTTTTTTTAACAAGATCTATATCAAAATCAATAGGCGAATTATTATCTTTGCTTAAAAAAACGAACCTTACTGCATCTACACCTACATCATCTACAAGTTCGCTTAGAGTGATGTATCTGCCTGCCCTCTTGGACATCTTTACCTCTTCTCCTCTTTCCCAGAGTTTGACTAATTGTATCAATAGTATGTCCAGCCAATTATCAGGAATACCTTCCGCCTTGATTGCCGCCTTCATTCTGTCTACATAGCCATGGTGATCTGCTCCCCAGATGTTTATTACCCTTTTAAAACCCCTCTCCCATTTATCAAAATGATAGGATATGTCTGTAGCAAAATATGTTAGTTGACCATCGTTTTTTCTAATAACCCTGTCCTTATCATCACCAAAGAGCGAGGTTTTTAACCAGAGAGCGCCTTCATCTTCAAAAACCAACCCCTTTTCTTCCAGCAGTTTAATTGTGTTATCAATATTTCCAGATGAGTAAAGGTCGCTTTCATTATACCAAAAATCAAAATCTATTCTAAAGTTAATAAGATCTTGCTTTATCCCCTTTAGAATTTTTGCCTTACTCATATCAGATAATAAATTAGTGGCTGTCTCAAAATCAAGGTCTTTTAAATCTGTTTCCTTAGAAATTTCAACAGCCAAATCTTTAACATAATCTCCTTGATAGCCATTTTCTGGGAATGGATAAGATGGGTCATGCAGTTGTTTCCATCTGCTATAAACTGATTCACCAAGAATTTTGACTTGCCGGCCTCCATCATTTATGTAAAATTCTCTTCTTGCATCATAACCGCTAAAATTTAATATTCTGCAGAGAGAATCCCCCAGCGCTGCGCCTCTTCCGTGGCCAAGATGTATAGGTCCAGTAGGATTTGCGCTAACAAACTCTACCATTATTTTTTTGCCGTTACCAAGGTTGTTGGCTCCGAATTTATCCTTAAAGGTAATGACTGTGGCGAGAAAATCATACCACTTTTCTTTTGCTATAAAAAAATTTATAAAACCAGCCCCACCTATTTCTGTTTTTGAAATCAAATTATCCTTGTCTTGCAAATGCATTATAAGTATCTCTGCGATATTCCGGGGGGAACTCCTTTGACTTCCGGCAAGGGTCATTGCCAGGTTTGTGGCAAAGTTTCCATGTTCTGGATTAGCGGGAATTTCAATAACAAAATTTGGAACAGGGATCTGCTTTAGATAACCTTTTTTGATGGATAGGTCTAATGTGTCTTTAAGAATTTTTTCTATTCTCTTTTTCATAAATCTATTCCTTGCCTGTTTATAATAAAAAAATAGCCTTAACCAGCAGGCTACTTTTTTAATTTTTAGTTAGAGTGATGCAGCGTTTTTATTGGTATGATTGTATGTACCATTCAAGTGTAGCTTTTATACCATCAGCAAGTGACGTTTTTGGTGCCCATCTAAGACCAACTCTTGCCTTTTCAGCAATTAAGCAGCTCCTTCTAATATCACCGGGTCTTGCTAATGCCGACTTTGGATTACGGAGGTTTTTATGGAGATCGGTTTTTATATTTTTTATTGCATCAAAAATTGTATGAAAAAGATTCAGGGTGGTCGTTTCTATGCCTGTTGCAATATTAAATTTTTCGTTTTCCCCGTGATCAATAGCTAAAATGTTCGCCTTCACAATATCACCTACAAAACAATAATCCCTTATCATGCCGGATGGCTCTTCTGGAAAGTGGTAAAGGGTGCATGTTTTGTTATTCATAAGGAGGTTCATGAATATTGCAATTACCCCTGCCTCACCATTAGGTATCTGACGTGGACCGAAAATATTTGAATACCTAAGAATTGTATAATCAAGGCCCCATTGATGATGGTAAAAGTAAAGATAATGCTCAGAGACAAGTTTGGTGATTGCATAAGGTGAAAGCGGGTTTGGGGGATAATTTTCATTTGTTGGATATTGATCTGCTTCGCCGTAAATCGCGCCGCCTGAAGAGATAAAAATTATCTTACGTATGTTATTTTTCCTTGATGCCTCTAATAGATTTATAAAACCTTTAACATTAACATCAGCATCAAAGACAGGATTTTCCACAGAGGCAGGAACGCTTATTTGAGCTGCATGGTGGTTTATTATATCAGGCCTTTCTTTGTCAATTATTTCAATTAGATCAGGTGACCTAATATCCATTTCATAAAAAATAGCTGATTTATTCAGGTTTTCAATTTTTCCTGTGGATAAATTATCTACGACCACGACATTGTGTCCTGCTTCAATATATCCATCAACAACATTAGAGGCTATAAACCCTGCGCCTCCAGTGACAAGTATCTTCATATTTACCAAATTTCCCTTAAAGATTTATAGTATTTATAATTCTATTATAATCTAATATCTTTAAGCAGGGCTTAAAGATATTATCTTCTCATGAATTATTTCCCTTAATCCTGACTCTACCTGCTGTTTTGTGAAGGTCTTTTTGCAATGTGTGCACTGAAAGATTTCTTCTGTTACCTCATCATAAATTAATTCATCAGAAAAATTTACTTTTCTAAACTGGACAGAAAAATTACTCATCCGGATGAAATTTTTATTCTTGCATTTATCACACAGAAAATAATCTTTACTTATATTCATGGAGTCTCCTTATTTTTATTTTAATTGAGGAAGAATTTCTATAACTTCTAATACTTCTTTCTTTTTTTATAGCATATCCAAACGTAGGTGTCGATAACATTATAGGATGGTTCCAATTGAAAGGCTTTTTCAGCAATAAGTTTTGCTCTCTGTATTTGTAAGAAGATAGGCAAGGTTATTGAGGCCAGGAACATAATTTATTTTAAAGATTTCTTGATTTCTTTTTCGAATATATTTCTGCAGTTATGGTGGGGGGTAAGATATCTCTCTGGTGGAGGGTTTGTTATGAGGAACTATTACTGTATAAAATACGGATGATTCATGTCCATGGCAGTAAATCATGGGTAGGGCGAAAATGCAATTACTGGAAAAAAAATAATATAAAATATAAAGGAATAATAAAAATATTTACCACTTAATAGTAATTAAATACATTAAAAGTAGTAATTAATTACTCATTTATATATTCTTCACAAAATTCACACGAAAACGCTCACGGTTCAAGTTTAAACATTTAGTAATCTTTTTTCCGGAAGACTTCAATTCATGAAGAATATCTGCAACTTCTTAGGTAATAACTCTGGGTTACTACCTCCGTTGGAAAGACGGTTTAGTGTAAGTTTCTGTCATTCCGGTGAAAGCCGGAATCCAGTTATTGGTTACAAAATATAATCTACCACAATTTGTTGAGTGATTACACCTCTAAGTTTTCAGAGAAATTCCAGTAATCTTTACTTGTTTTCTTGCTGTTTTATTAAACCTTCAGCAGCGAAAAGCCACAGTTAACGAATACCGATAGTATGTCTTTCCTAAAACAATCATTTAACCCCGACAAACTTGACTGCATCAACACTGGTAGTCCTGTAACCCGAGGTATGTATAACCTTTACAGTGCCTGTTGTTCCAAAATTATATGTTCCAAGAAGAACCCATTTACCTATGTTTAATCTCTGATTAACCGTTACCTTTGAGATTCCGCCACTATGTGTAATTTCCACAGGAACAGCTTTATTACTCCAGAACAAATATGCCCATCTCATGTATACATTATAAGTGCCTGGTCTTACAAAACCGGCATTCCATGAATAGGTGGCATTTCCGTATTGTGCATATTGAGATTTTGTTCCATAATAATTAGCATCACGAGATTCTCTCCACCTTCCTGTATAGCTTGTTTCAGGGTCTCCATTGTCAATAATTATATCCTCCATAACAGCAGGTGATGGTGCGGATACACTTATTGTTAGGTTTTTAGTTGCAGTTGATCCGTCATCATCTGTTACAGTAAGTATAGCCGTGTATGAACCGGCAGTGTTGTATGTATGTGGAGGATTCTGAGCGCTTGATGTTGCGCCGTCTCCAAAATCCCATGCATATGCCAAGATAGATCCATCACTGTCAGTACCGGAGCCGTTAAATAAAACACTTAGAGGAGCTTCTCCACTCAGTGGGGTTCCTGATGCAGATGCAACAGGTAGTTGGTTTGGTGCATAGCCAGTTATCGACACTGTTGCATTTCCTGTGGCGCCGTCATCATCCGTTACAGTAAGAGTAGCCGTGTATGTGCCGGCAGCACTGTATGTATGTGAAGGGTTTTGAGAACTTGACGTTGTGCCGTCTCCAAAATCCCAGTTGAAAAATGAAATATATCCGTCAATATCTGAACCAGCGCCTGAAAAGTTTACGATAAGAGGCGCTGTACCAGTGCTTTTGTCTAAACTAATTTCTGCAGTAGGCGAATATTGGGTTTTTTCAGAAACAGATATAGACACTGTAGCATTCCTCGTTGCTCCATCATTATCCGTTACAGTAAGTGTAGTCGTGTATGTACCGTCGGAACTGTATGTATGTGAAGGATTCTGAGCGCTTGATGTTGCGCCGTCTCCAAAATCCCATGCATATTCAACTATAGATCCATCACTGTCAGTGCCGGAGCCATTGAATAACACACTCAGGGGAGCTTCTCCACTCAGTGGTGTTCCTGTGGCAGATGCAACAGGTTTATTGTTTGAGGGAACAGCGCCGGTATCAACCCCGACAAACTTGACTGCATCAACACTGGTAGTCCTGTAACCCGAGGTATGTATAACCTTTACAGTGCCTGTTGTTCCAAAATTATATGTTCCAAGAAGAACCCATTTACCTATGTTTAATCTCTGATTAACCGTTACCTTTGAGATTCCGCCACTATGTGTAATTTCCACAGGAACAGCTTTATTACTCCAGAACAAATATGCCCATCTCATGTATACATTATAAGTGCCTGGTCTTACAAAACCGGCATTCCATGAATAGGTGGCATTTCCGTATTGTGCATATTGAGATTTTGTTCCATAATAATTGATATCGCGAGATTCTCTCCACCTGCCTTTATAGTTTGTTTCAGGATCTCCATTGTCGATAATTATATCCTCCACAGCAGCAGGCAATGGTGCAGATACACTTATTGTGAGGCTTTTAGTTGCAGTTGATCCGTCATCATCCTTTACAGTAAGCGTCGCTGTATATGTTCCAACAGCATTGTATGTATGTGAAGGATTCTGAGCGCTTGATGTTGCGCCGTCTCCAAAATCCCATGCATATGCCAAGATAGATCCATCACTGTCAGTGCCGGAGCCGTTAAATGAAACACTTAGAGGAGTTTCTCCACTCAGTGGGGTTCCTGATGCAGTTGCAACAGGTAGTTGGTTTGGTGCATAGACAGTTATCGACACTGTTTCATTTCCTGTGGCGCCATCATCATCCGTGACAGTAAACGTAGCCGTGTATGTTCCGGCAGTGTTGTATGTATGTGAAGGATTCTGAGCGCTTGACGTTGTGCCATCTCCAAAGCCCCATGCATATGCAACTACAGATCCGTCACTGTCTGTGCCGGAGCCGTTAAATGACACACTTAGGGGAGCCTCTCCACTCTCGAAGTTTCCTGAGGCAATTGCAACAGGTGGCTGGTTTGGTGCATATACGGATATAGACACTGTTGCATTTCCTGTGTCCCCGTCATCATCCGTGACAGTAAGAGTAGCCGTGTATGTACCAGCAGCACTGTATGTATGTGAAGGATTCTGAGCGCTTGACGTTGTGCCATCTCCAAAGCCCCATGCATATGCAACTACAGATCCGTCACTGTCTGTGCCGGAGCCATTAAACGACACACTTAGAGGGGATTCTCCAGTCGGGGGGGTTCCTGAAGCAATTGCAACAGGTGGCTGGTTTGGTGCATAATCGATTTGGTCATTAACAGGGGAACCCATCCAGTTGCCTGCAGCGTCGGAGAAATTTGCAAAGACAGTTTTAGTCCCGTCGCCTGTCCCGTCGCCTGGTGGAAGGTTATAGCTCATTGATTCTGAATAGGGAAGGGGGGCTGTCCAGTTTGTGCCATCATTGCTGATTTTCATATGAGCACCGGTGCCCATCCCGCTTTCTGCATCGCTTGCGAAAAGGGTAAGCGTTACATCTATAGTCTTGGTATATGCCGCTCCATCATTTATAGATATTGAACCTGACGGGGGTGTTGTATCAGGAACTGAAGCAATATATGTTACAATTATAGTGCTGCTTCCCTGATTGTCGCTTGCATCATTGGCTGTTACAGTGATTGTGTTATTTCCCTTGGATAATGCGATTGAAGAAACTGACCAGCTTTCTGTTCCTGTGGCAGTACCTCCACTTCCAGCAGTTGCGTTACTCCAAAGAACTTGGCTAATCCCCACGTTATCTGATGCGCTGCCTGATAAGCTTATTGTTGATTCATGGGTTTCATAAGCGGCATTGCTTGTTGGGGATGTAATTAGCACTGTAGGCGGTTCAGTATCTACGGGAGACCATGCCCAGGAAATTTCATTAGAGTTATCACTTTCACCAGAATCATTGTATGCCCTTGCTACAAAGTAGTATGTATTCCCTTCTTGCAGACCTGAAATCTGGTATTGAGTAACATTACCAACATCGATATTATTTGTATAATCACCAGGATTTGTGCCGTAGTATATCTTATAACCCGTTACATCTCCAGAGCTGGCGCTCCAGGATAATACAACATCACCGGCATGGGCAGATGAGAGAATAGAGGAAAAAAGGAATAGTCCAAACAACAAAATAATTGTTTTTTTAAACATAATATATACCTCGATATATCTTAAGAAATCAGAGAAAAGTTATTATCACCATAATATATTTAGTTTAAATATATACAATATTTGTGCCAAACACTTGCATTTGGTAAAGGTAACTATTTAAATATTCACAGTACACTAAATGCTAACTGCTAAGGGCTCACTCAAAAATAACTTCACATTTCAGCCGCCGATGCATCCCGCCTGACTGCGTTGTGAAAACTCGGAATATGCCTGATATTCCTGCGTTTCCACGCCTTGTCAGACAGGCGCCTTAACACCTGAAATTGCGAACTTATTTTTTCGTGAACCCTAAACTTTTAAAAAGCTTTTGATTGAATTTATTACCCTGATTGCAGTCTTTCCGTCCCATGATTTAATGGGACTTTTTTTAGAGCGTTTAGAGGTAAGAACATCTTTTAACCTTTGCCTTATATTTTTCAAATCACAAAGTTGATTAGTGCCCTGCTTAATGGTTATGGGACGCTCAGTATTCGGGCGCAAAGTAAAACACGGGATATTAAGGTAGGAAGTTTCTTCCTGAATGCCTCCGGAGTCTGTAATGACAAATCGGCAGTTAAATACAAGATTCAGGAAGGGTATATAGCTCAATGGTTCAGGAAGATACAGGTTATTTGTTTTTGTGAGAATATCTAAGAAATTATCATTTTCCAAATTTTTTCTGGTTCTGGGGTGAATAGGAAAGATTAATGGAGTTTTTTGTGATATATCCCCAAGCAATTGGCAAAGGGATTTTAAGTTTTCCGGATTGTCTACATTAGAGGGGCGATGTAGCGTTACAATACCGTAACTACCAGGCAATAATCCAAACTTTTTAAATGCCTCCTGTTTTTCGATCTCTTCCCGAATCATCTCAAGGGAGTCAATCATAATATTGCCAACGCAATGAATTTTTTCAGGAGATACTCCTTCTAAAATCAAATTATTGTCTGCATCCGGGGAAGGCGTCAATAATAAATCAGATAGAGAATCAGTCACTATTCTGTTTATCTCCTCTGGCATGGTACGATCAAAAGAACGAAGACCTGCCTCAAGGTGGGCCACTTTGATTCCTAATTTTACAGCGGTAATGGTTGCAGCCATGGTTGAGTTTACATCACCCACTACAACTACCAAGTCCGGGCTTTCTCTCAGGAGGGTTTTTTCATAGTTTATCATCACCTGTCCTGTTTGCTCTGCATGGCTTCCGCTTCCTACACCAAGATGTATGTGAGGTTCAGGCAGCTTTAGATCTCTAAAAAAGTTGTCAGACATATTCAAGTCGTAGTGTTGCCCTGTATGCACAATAACAGGGTTTGCCCATAGCTCTTTCCTGAGTGCGTGGTACAGAGGCGCTATTTTCATAAAATTAGGCCGTGCGGCGCATACAAGATGTATAATCTTCACTTATTCCTTTCATTTGCTATAATGTAATAGTAACTATTATTTTTCAGATAGACACTGAGGAACTCTTACAGAATTACCATTTAATTGATATTTACTTTTAATATGAAAATCTTATGCCACATGTCAAGACCTCATTCTTCATTTCTCTTTAATAATGGGTGACACCATTTTTTTCCATTGGGCTGTAAGCACATGAGCAGAAGGAAGGCTGATTTGTTTATTTTGTAAAGTGTGGAAGGTGGAAAAAATCGGATGAGCAAATCAACAAAAAGAGAAAGAGAAAAAGACGTGCTGAGAGTGGTTAAAACTGTCAAAAGTGTAGACCCTCTCCTCTTCCCTCTCAGTAAGCCCCTCTTTTACCCAGCACAGCAAAAAACGTTTCACAAATAATATTCATGTCCATTGAAAGGTTCCTGTTGTAAATGTAGTAAATATCGAGAAGAACCATATCCTCAAATGTTACCTCACTTCTACCCGCTACCTGCCATATACCTGTAATGCCAGGGCGAATACTCAGCCGTTTTTTATGCCAGTCTTTGTACA
This sequence comes from Thermodesulfobacteriota bacterium, assembly GCA_034718555.1. Lineage (GTDB taxonomy): Bacteria > Desulfobacterota > DSM-4660 > Desulfatiglandales > B25-G16 > M55B121. The sequence continues at coordinate 13,130 of JAYEMW010000516.1, read as the reverse complement.
ATTCATATTCATAAGGCAGACATGGCCTCGGCCCAACAAGGCTCATTTCGCCTTTTAACACATTGATGATTTGGGGCAATTCATCTATGCTATACTTCCTGAGTAATCTTCCTACAGAGGTAACCCTTGGGTCATCTACCACCTTAAACACCTGATTACTATTTTCTTCGTAATCAATATCACCCTTAATCAACTTAGCCACATAATTCTTATGAATTGTACAATCATCATTCGTCTTCATAGAGCGAAATTTAAACATCATAAACTTTTTGCCGTTCTTTCCAATAGCATTTGCCCTGTAAAAAACCGGACCCTTGGAGTTAAGCTTAATAGCGGAACCAATGGCAATAAAAACAGGAAGTAAGGCCAGAAAGATTGGAAGTGCAACCAATGCGTCCAAGCCGTGCTTTAACTTGTTAAACAGCCATGAGTTTTGCTGAGAGCAAAGCCTGATAGCTGGAATACCACAAAATTTATCGATATATAACTTTATGTCAATTATAGGAAGAAGCTTGGGTGAAAACCAAGCAGTGATTCCCGCGGAAATGCAATAATCCAGAAGGAAAATGAGTTTTTGTTTATCTATTTTTTCATCAGTAATCATTATTTCTTGAATTCCCACTTGTTCTGTAATTGCCGGGAGGTCTTTGAGTTTTCCGAGGGATATCTTAGGAACCTGTGCCTCTATAATCTCTTTATCATTGGTGCCGATGAAACCCGAAATCCAAAAAGGGGCATTTTGCCTCACAACGTGCTCTATTATCATCTTTGCCTTTTCATCCGATCCAATAATGACCACTTGCCTTCTGAAATGCCGCCTCATAAGCCTGTTGAAAAATACATGAACCAAAAACAATCTACTTGTAACTAAAACAGCAAAAGCCCCACCAAAACCAGCCGGCACTATAAACCAGTTTGTCATAAAGGCCGGTTCTCTATCCCCGTATAAAATTACAATTATTCCAATAGCGAAAAAGGCTATCCCTGTGGCTCTTAATACATTAAGTATTTGTTCCCAGAGTGCTCTGCTCAACAGCATAAGTGCAAAGGCCAATAAGAAAAACCCAACCACCAGAAAATTCATTTTGAAAATTTGTGGCACAAAATATGAGACTATTGCAATTCCAAGGCTAAAAGACGCCCATCCAATAGCCATAAACAACTTTTTAAGATGCTCTATTGCAGAAAAAATTACATGATAGTTGTAAAGTTTGTATGTATGGAAAAAAAACATGACTGCAAAAGAAAATATAAAAACAATTCCGAGTTGATTTTCATCAACCAATAGACTTAGCGTCATACCGGTAAGCCATATCCCAAAAAATATGGAGACAGAACCGATAGCTATAAGATCATGGGCAAATAATACAATTTTATAAAATGAGATACGATTCCTGATAACTTTCTTTGTGGCATGGTCACTTTCTTTTGTAAGTGATGCAAATCTTAGCGCCTTTTCTCCGCTTATTGCATTTCCCACTTTAAGCTGACCTCCGTTTTTGCTGTTTTTATTCCAGATAGCCATAAGAATCAAACTTGTCCATATAAATCATTAAAACAAACTCCATACCATAAAATTCTTCCTATCGAATTCATCAAAATAACCAAAAACAATGCCCAACTGCCCATAATTCCAAGAACTTTCAAGGTTCTCCTTACTGTATTTTGGAAAGTTAATAAAGCGATAAGGAGATTGTTCCATCTTTCCTTTCAGCTAAAAAAGTAGTTTTAGTAAACGCTTACTTGCTTATTAATTAACCGGCTGCAGATGCTTAATGCTTAAGAGATAATCCGTGATTCCGTAAAAATATTGAAATCCTAAACAATGCTTACCCTCCTGCATGCTTGTGTTGTTCACTTTGACCTCTGCAGATCCTCTTGCTTATAGCCTGGTCCACTGTAACCGCGCAAAAGAGCACTGCTCCAAATACAGCCCAACTCACAAGGATGTGAGGCCGATGGCCCGCCATAAACGGGCCTATATATTCAGCAGCCAGAAAAACCGAGGAAAGTCTTGCAACTCCCCCGATTACAGATATGGGTATTGTCAAAAGCACAACAAGTGCCCCTGATTTAAAACTCCTCTTAAAAAGAAACGCGTACGCTAATCCAAACACAAAGTAAGATAAAAGGTACCTGACACCGCTGCAACCATGAGCTACATGGAGTGTAATGTTCGTGAGACTCACATCGTAGGCCTCACGATAATGCAAGACACCAAACGCCTTAAGTACCCCCATAGAGCCGGCAGTGGTTATGGCCCTCATGACCTCCGAAATTTGGCTGTAGAGTGCCACTGGTAAAGGGATCATGGTAGCAAGAAAAAAGAGAGGGAAACTTGCCTCTTTGAATACCTCTACACCAAAAATGCCTGCTACAATACCTGCTATCACGAAAAGGAGCGATAAGGCTGCCAAGCTTACCTCATCAGAAAAAGAAGCAGCAATCAACAGAATAAAACCCACGCAAAGCCATAAAACCCCTGCAATTGGCATGAATTTAGTTTTTGCTTGATGGATTCTCTCCCATTTGAGCCAGAGGAAATAAGCTGAAATAAATGGCACAAATAATCCATGCGAACTACCTTCACGGTGCAAGACGCTCAGTGCAATATATAGGAGTGTATCTCTGTAAAAGAAAAGGGCCAGCCCTGCAAGCACAAAGGCTGTTGCTTTAGTTCGAGCCTTGCCGTTAAAATAAGAAGAAATTGCCTGGTTCATACCCATCCACGCCTAACCCGGGCAAGCCAAAATTGTGGATTTTGGCAAGAGTGATTGCAGATTGTGAATTTCAAATAAAAATACAAACTTATTACCCTAAAATATAATATAGTAGTAGCTTAAGAGCATTTTTTACACAATTGTGTGTGCTCTCTCTTTTTTGGAGCTTTATTAATTCGAAAATCAAAAGGTGTTAATTATTTTCTTCGTAAAAAAGGACGTGAAAAGGAAAAAATATCAATGGCCTAATTAAGTATCGCACTATAAAAAAATTTAGACATGTTTTGAGTGTTCCTTTTCCTTTTTCAAAGTTTTAAGCTCGTCCGGATCAAATACAATGTTTCTCCCCACCCTTCTATATTTTATATTCCCAGCTTTAACCCATCTCCTTAAAGTAATCTCTGCCACCTCAAGATATTCAGCAGCTTTCTTAACAGTAAACGGCGATTGCCTAATTTCATTAAAGACTTCATTGTGGCTGTATAAATCTTTCTCAAATCCTCGCCTTGCTATCACAACAAATAGCTTCTCTCTTTCTTTTATCGGCATTTCTAAAATTTTCTTATAAATTTTTTCAGCAGTAATCATTATTATCCAGCCTCCCTCAGATATTTTTTAAGTTCACGATAAAAATTTTCATGTGGGCCTATTGTGAAAAACAGTATTTCAGCCTCCTGGAAACGATAAGCAATTAAAAATTCTTGTTTCCCATAAAAAAATTTATGAACTCGAAATTCCTCCAAATCATCCTTTTTAGATGCACACATATCAGGGCTGATTGTTATTTTCTCCACTTCATCCTCAATAATGAGCTGAGAAGATCTTGCTTGTTTCTTTACGAACTTCCTGAAAGGCGATTTGTAAAATATTTGCATAATAATTGTATGATAACCTATATTATCATTTTGTCAATCATTATTTTAAGTAGAATTGGGGAATGTGCTTTACTTCTGAAGTTGAAAAAACTGTGTGTGAAAATCTGGTAAGAAATCACCAAAAACAGTGTAAAAATATTGTTGCAAAAATCGCATGTTGCATATTACTCTGCTCGCAAATAAAGATAATACAGGATCGTCTTTTAACCTACTTAAAGGCCTGTCTGTATGCATCGCACAGGCAGGAAGGCAACCCTGAACCTATGAACGCTTAACATATATTATTGAATAGCCTAAACAGTGAACCGTAAACGGTTTCTGATATTGTCATTATGAGGAGTCATAAAGACGGGCTCTAAGGGAAAGGTTTTAATGTGAATATTTTATGTCACATGTCAAGACACCAATCTTATTAATCCCGTTAATCATATGGGCATAACTGCGACCTGTGCCGAGCAAGAGTCAATAGTAGAGCCATTTTTTCCCATTTTTTTTCTCGCTTTTCGTGGCGTGGGTGATACCTATCACATGCAATCTGTAAAGAAAAGCATAGGATCTTAGACGTTATATTTTTTCAAATCTCCTCTGTCAATGAGTGGGACATTCCGCCTCGCTTGAGCTTGCGATAGCAGTCAGGTTGTAAAATTCTGTTTCTTTCACACCGGATTTTTATCCATTACAATGGCTTTATAAGTGCTCGCCCCTATTAACGCCCCACCTGTATTCAGCATCAGGTCCAGAATTTGTGAGCTTCTGCTTGGTATCCATCCCTGAGCAACTTCAATGATCAAGCTTATTGCAAAACATAAAGCGACTGTTATTAAAATAACTCGTTTCTTAAGAGTTCCGCCAAGTTCAATGAAAGTAACAGACAGGATAAAAGCCAAAGGAATAAAGCCCGCTAAATTAATAACAAAATCTTGAATAAAACTTTTGTTTAACCTTAGATCAATCCAGGGAAGGGTCAGAATTCTTCTTTTTAATAGATGCATTCGTGTTGGAATTTTTAGCTCGTGATTTCCATTTGCATGATCAATTGCCATTTCACCATTTTTTTCATCAAATAAATAAAGTAAGGATGGTTTGTATTGATTTGCATAAGAAAATCTCCGGTCTTTTGACCAGGCATTATAATGCAGTTCTACTTGTTCGGATGTAAGCTCATATACATAAAATGCCAACCCAAATATATCGCCCTTCCAGAAATTGTTCCCATAAACTGAGTTGCCCAGGATAAGCCTGGATGAATCTCTTCCTTGTGGTATTTTAAGTATTAAATCCTTTTTTTCTTTCATTAGCAGGCCATCTATATATGCTTTTGTACCTTCTGGTCCTGTTGTTATGGCTAAAAATATCTCTTTCGGAGATTTAAAAACCTTATTAACCACTATGCGCTTAGTTTTTCTCCTGTTACTATAATCGTCACCATTCATAATGATTAAACATGAGCGATATTGTCCTACTAATAATTGATTACGATCGCTCCCATCATGGAATGCTAATATAAAATTGAATCCATTCTGATTAAAGGGTTCCGGTTTTATGGCGATTTCTATGGAAAAACTGTCGTATTCGGAAACATCTCTTTCAATCTTTATATTAGGTAGGTCTGTGTATGCCATACCGTAACTGCCAAAACGGATGCCGGGTTTATCAGTTATCCAACTTACATTGTTTGAAGAATGAAAACCTTTAGGCCTTAAGCCAAAAAACAGTACTCCTAATAGAATAACGAGTGATAGATAAATTAATATCTTTTTCCGGTTGAGTTTCAGGGAAATAGTCCTCTTTGTTTATGCCCATCCTGCGTCTTTTCATGACAACTTTAGACAGGATGAACAGGAATTACAGGATAATTAACTTGATGCTGTTGTTCCTCGTGTTAGAATAATGTGTATACGCAGGATGGAATATAACTTAAAGACCCTCTGGGATGTGCGTTTAAACGATCAGAAGATTTTGGATCCGCAAAATTATGAGAGTTTGCTTACTTGAGACCGTAACCCTGCATATCGTGTTATCCCGTCAGAGTCGTTTTACGCTTGTATCCCCCCTAATGCTGCCTGCCATTGCTTTTCATTGGAATTAGTGGGGTCAGGGAATGAATGAAAACAGATTATTTTTTTTATTCATTGCGTTATCCCCAGTTTAATCGATAATGAAAAGTGGCTGTACAGGCAAAATGTTAAGGCCGATCTTAACGAAGCTATTGCCTGGGCAGAGGAGAATCCGCCCGAAGACACTAACTTTGAGGACTTGGAAGCACAGGTCAAAAGATGAACCAGAAAAGCCATCAGCCCCTGCGTTTGGATTTGAACAACCCGGTCTTTAAGCGGCAACTTTTCAAACTGTCCAAAATCGAGCAGCGCAACATCCTTAATACTCTTCGAAAATTGGCCAATATGACATGGCAGCAGGTATATATTGACCATGGACTAAAGTGGGAGGCCATATTATCCAGAAAAGGCCCAGGCGGCAAAAAGCTTTACAGTTTTCGAATTGGTAGCGGATTTCGAGGAGTAGCGTACAGTGACGGCTTATGGCTGCGTATCCTTTCATTGCATCCCGATCATGACTCTGCTTACCGGTAGACAATTCAACTAAAACTCTTACCTCCTCAAGTAGGGTGATCCTTCCTTATTAGGTCTTGCACCGAGTTGTTTATAAATTCTTGAATGCCCCTTTTTTCACTAATATCCTGACCATCAAGTCTATCCTATCTAAATTAAAATATGGGCTTAATGACAAAAATAGTTAATTATTCTACGAAAATTGTCATTACTGTAGGGTATGAAGAGGAGACTATAAAGGAAAGTTACCATGATAGCTTCTCCTCGCCAAAGGCGATTATGTTTATCCTTTTTCATCAGGAAAACGGATAAGATATCCTGTCTATCCAGTCAATCCTGCCTGCCCCACCTGCCCTATGGAATGAAGTTGTAGTTAATATTCCATCGGGGTGAAATGTTTACCCGGTGAAATTCATGGGCTATTTCACTGCGGCAGAGCCTATTCCACTGGGGTCTAAGATAAATCAAAGTTATTTAATTATTTAAGGATGTCCCTAACTTTCCAGCTTTTCTGCGGCACGTGCCTCGATCGCAACGGGTGGTGAAAATAAATAACCGTTAACCGTAAACTGTCAACAGTTATTGACTTACTTATTTATTTATGCCCGTCCCCGTCCACATCACGTATCTTCAGTTGCAGATATTTTGCTTTTGACTTCTGAGGGTTGAGGTGCTAAGCTATCAACAAGAAAATTCCAAGTTAAACAAGGGGAGTATATGGCACAGATATCTAAGATTGATGAATTAATTGTATATGGGATTCGGGAACTCTCGTCCAGAGAAAAGGAAGAAGTACTGAACTATATAGAATTTATGAAAATCAAAGAAAAACGAGATGTTATAGAGTATATCAACATGAGAGCCAAAGAAGCTATCGATAGCAAAAAAAAGGGTAAGGTTTTTTCCTCTCTTCAAGAACTGCAAAAAGAATATGCATAAAACCTACCAACTGGAAATATCACCTGCCGCCAAACGGGATTTAAAAAGGGTACCCAACCAGGTTCAGAAAAAAATTGTATTTGAACATTTTCCCAATATACAAAAAGAACCTTATTTTAGTAGCGAACCGTTGATAGGAACCCTGAAAGGAGAAAGATCCTACCATTTTGGCAGAAAGCCCGAATACCGGATAATTTATTATTTTGAAGATGATTTGATTACCATAACCATTATTGGAACAAGAGAAGGAATATACAAAAGAGCTAAAAGGCGAAAGAGATAAGACCAGACTCACCCATTTACAACACCTTTAATGCCACAATTGCCGCTTCAGGATAGCCCTTGGAAGAAGCTTTTTTCATAACCTCTTTTAGTATAGTGGCATGGGCCACAACAGTATTATTTTTCTCTCTTTATTTGATTTATTGATTAATACTACCCGTCGATTCCTATATTTGCCAAGAGTTCTCTATAGTTTCCTTTCATAGAAATTTATATAATTATGCATTATCCCCATATCCCCTTATCGATTTATTACAAATATCCTGACCATCCAGTCTATCCTATCTAAATTAAATAAATAATATCTGAACGACAACCTCGAAATATAGTTTTCAAGTTTTGGCCTTAAACCTTCAAGGCTTTGAAATTGCGTTGTTCTTTAATCCAAAATCCGCAATCCAAAATTATGCCTGAACTATCTTTTTATTCAGGCACTAAATTTGGGCTTAATGACAAAGATAGTTAATTATTCGACGAACATTGTCATTACTGTAGGGCATGAAGAGGAGACTATAAAGGAAAGTTACCGTAATGGCTTCTCCTCGCCAAAGGCGATTATGTTTATCCGTTTTCATCATGAAAACGGATAAGATATCCTGTCTATCCAGTCTATCCTACCTGCCCCGTGAAATGCAGAGCCTATTTCACTGGGGTCTAAAATAAATCAAAGTTATTTAATTATTTAAGGACGTCCCCAACTTTCCCACCTCTGTTCTTAATAGTTGACATTCCTACTGGATAGTATTACAATAATAAAGAAGTAATACCAGTTTATCAAACGAGAAAATCATGCCAAAAGTAACAACAAAAGGCCAGATTACAATACCTCAAGACATCAGAAACAGGTTCGGCTTTTTTCCAGGAATCGAAGTTGATATTGTCTATAAGGACAACAAAGCCCTTATTGTTAAAAGTGCCCGTGAAAATGTATTTTTGAAGTGGCTTGGGCGGGGAAAAGTCCGAAGAAAAGAGGATATTGACCTTATGGTTAATGAATTTCGTGGTAGAACTGATGAATAGTATTATTATTGACACCAATCCCCTGGTTTATATTTATCACGCAATCCCTGATTTCGGAAAAAATTATGCTACCTTACTGGGAAAGCTGGGCAGAAAGAATATTCTAATAATACCAAAGATTGTATACGGTGAACTCTCCCTGATATTTCGGGATGATAAAGAATTAAGTGCTTTTTTGAAAGATACTGGGATAATAATTAGTGAAATTAAGCAAGCATCATATATAACTGCAGCGAAGCGTTGGCAGGAATATAACAAGCGTCGGGTATTGATTTGTCAAAGATGCGGGGAAAAGCTTGAAAGATTGATATGTAAACGATGTAACTCTGAGATTAAGATCAGACAACATGTACTGGCCGATTTTTTGATAGGTTCTTTTGCGCTGGAAACAAAAGAACGAAAAATCGTGACTCACGATTTCGGATATTATTCAAGCTATTTCCCTGAGTTAAATATAATTTCCTCCGACGACCCGACTATGATAGATTAGGTTTCCATTATTTATGTCCGTTATATATTAAAACAACAAAGGGTTACATCCCTGAGGATGCTTAGGAGGCTGTCCGAGAATGTCCTTTTTCCTCAACTCTTTGTCATGCTCAAAAAATTATCCTCGGAATATCAACCATATACCTGCGGTAATTTTTTTCGCATTCCTCAATTTGAGAAAAAATTACTATTCTCGAACAGCCTCCTAGAAAAAAATAAAATAACATTGACTCAAGTTATAGCATAAAAAGAAACCTCCTGATAATGTTTACCCATGCCTGCCCCGCGCATGGCGGGGTAAATCCTGTCAAAGATGATTTATTCTCTGTGTTATCTGTGCCTCTGAGGTGAAATATATTTATCAAGAATGAAGATTTATCCCGTGAAATTCCGAAGGACTCATTTAACCGGGACCTGGCCCCTATTCTTCTCGCGCATGGCGGGGTTTATCCTGCATGCCCCGTGAAATGCCTGCCCTATGAAATGCAAAGCATATTTCATCGGGGCAGAGCCTATTTCACTGGGGTCTGAGATTAAATTTGGGCTTAATGACAAAGATAGTTAATTATTCGACGAACATTGTCATTACTGTAGGGTATGAAGAGGAGACTATAAAGGAAAGTTACCATAATGGCTTCTACTCGCCAAAGGCGATTATGTTTATCCGTTTTCATCAGGAAAACGGATAAGATATCCTGACCATCCAGTCAATCCTGCCTGCCCCGTGAAATGCAGAGCCTATTTCACTGGGGTCTAAGATAAATCAAAGTTATTTGAATATTTACGGTCGTCCCCATCTTCACACCTATTCTGAAAGCGTGAATCGAAAAATAGAATTGTCCCCTTTTCATTACGAGAAATTAGAATTGGGGCTATCCAGTCTGTTGCCTTTTACGATAGAGTGGCTCTATAATTTTACTCAATGCATCGGAAGCATTCAATATCTCTATACCTATAACCCTTCCTTCAGAATCTAACTCTACATTGATGTTAGGTGAAATTTCGACATATTCTTCTTCTTCCCCTTCCCCTTCCCTTGTCACTATATAAAGTGCATCAGTGGTTGGGTCATAGTTCACAATAGATTTTTTGCTGTCTTTCATATCTTTACCCACCTCCTGTTTTTAATTCGGTGCTGTTTTTGCATCCATTTAAGGGGATGTACAGTCACTATCTCTATTCTGTCTTCAAATTCATCATAGGCTATCATTACTTCCCGTTCCCTTCCAGAATAATCTAAGCGACTGACCGCTATTTTATGACCAGCAATGTTGTCATAGTATTTTTCATCTGAATCTCGATAGATCCTCTTAGGTATATCATGAGGAATCCCTCTTTTCTCTATCCTAAACTCCAAATGGGAGGTGTAAAATATTTTCTTCAATATTACTCTGCCTAATGTTTGTCGTTCCTTTTCAGTTGATAACTTCTTATGCCAATATTATTTAAAAGAATTAAATATTTTAAATTACATTCAATGAGATTTGCAAGCTTTTAATCTGTTTGCTTAATAAAAAGGGACTCTGAAAAGCTTATGCCATATGTCAAGACCTTACCATTTTCATGAGTTATTTGAATATATACGGTCGTACCCATCTTCCTAAAAATAGTTAATTATTCGACGAATATGGTCATTACTGTGGGGTATGAAGAGGGGACTATAAAGGAAAGTTACCATAATGGCTTCTACTCGCCAAAGGCGATTATGTTTATCCGTTTTCATCAGGAAAACGGATAAGATATCCTGTCTATCCAGTCAATCCTGCCTGCCCCGTGAAATGCAGAGCCTATTTCACTGGGGTCTAAAATAAATCAAAGTTATTTGAATATTTACGGTCGTGCCCATCTTCAACTCATCTTCAACTCATTGCCTCTTCAAGAAAAGCAAATTTTTAACCTCGAGCAGAAATCGGGAAAGAAAACCAAGTGTGAAGAAGCGACGGGCGCGAAGTGGGGTGGAAAAGGATACCGTTATTGACATCTGCCGGGCTAACAGATTTTCCGCTGACGTTCATTGCTGACTTACTTATATACTTATGACCGTCCCCTCTTCTGGGCTTTGCGTATTGATGGTGAAGGGAGTGCTATGTCCTGATCAGAATTCCTGCTTGAGAAATAGTAAATATTGTGTGATTATCAACGTGATTTTGAGGTAGAGCGAGTCGGAAAAATAAGAAATTCCGCATATCCCAGCAAAAACTTCTTATATTTTTATTCATGCTTCAGGACTGTAGTAGCTTAAATTACATTGCCATTGAGAAAAGTTTGTAGTATAGTACTACTATCCTATAATATTTGGAAGGAGATCAAAATGGCTCAGGTAGTTAAAATCACCAGGAAGTATCAAATTACTCTGCCCCGTGGTATCAGAGAATGCGTCCCTGGTTTGGAGGAGGGTAGGAAGGTGCAGATTGAAGTAAGAGACGAAGAGGTTGTGATTCGACCTATTATGGAGATTCCTCAAAGTCAAGCCTGGTTCTGGACCCAAGAATGGCAAAAGGCTGAACAGGAAGTTCAAAAGGATGTTGTAGCTGGGAACCTTTCTCATTCCTTTAAGTCTGCTGAAGAAGGTATCAATTATCTCCATCGTAGACGAAGAGAGATAAGTGATAAATAAAAAGGTAAAACTACGTGAAAAAATATAGGGTCTCTCCAAAATTTGAGTATGCTTATGCTGGGCTTCCAAGACGCATTGCCAACCTGTTCGATAAGAAACTGCCTCTTTTTCTCAAGAATCCGTACCATCCCTCTTTCCGATCAAGAAAAATGGAAGGAGTGAAAAATCCAGATATCTGGGAGGCACGCCTTACTATCCACTACCGATTGACCTTCCATGTTACCGAAGATGGGACACTCATATTTAGAAACATTGGCACCCACGATATCCTCAAAAGGCCTTAAGGGAAGCGTGAATCGAAAAATGATCCAGCGCTCGATACACCTGATAATCATCACGCAGAACGCGGGACAATGCACCGTGGCCATCTATCCTCGCTTTTCGTGGCATGGCTAATACGTATTTCATACAATCTGTAAAGAATAGCATAAAATTATAGAAGTCCCTTTTATTTCCCAGAGCCTAACCTCTCGCCAAAGGCGATTATGTTTATCCGCTTTCATCAGGAAAACGGATAAACATATCCTGAATATCCAGCCTATCCTGTCTGAAATAAATGTTATTATACCCTCTGTGTCTCAAGCGCAGCCCCTATGGCGGGATCTCCGCGATGCTTTGACGGGTGGTGAAAATTATTATTCACGGATGTCCCCATTTTCCCCCATCTCGCGCATGGCGGGGTTAATCCTTTCTAAATTAAATATGAGTTTAATGACAAAAATAGTTAACTATTTGACGAATATTGTCATTGTTAGTGTTAATAAAAAGGGACTCTGGAAATCTTATGCCATATGTCAAGACCTTACCATTTTCATTAGTTATTTGATTATTTACGGTCGTCCCCATCTTCTCACAAAAACTTGTTGTCTTCTATCTCTATGAATTTACAGTTATTTATTAGTGATCATTTTTTTCTTGACAGGGGCAATATAGGATATCCCCCCAACCCTCCAGTTTTTGTTGATTTTTTTTACAAAATAAATATAATATTCGTATGGAATTTGAATGGGACGAAGACAAAAGCCAATCCAACAAAATGAAACAAGGCATTGATTTTGATACCGCCAAATATCTATGGAATGATAACAATCGAATCGAAATCGAAGCCCCATATCCACTCGAACATAGAAGTATCTTGATTGCGAAGATTGACAAAAAACTATGTACGGCAATCTTTACTAAGCGCGGCAATGCAACACGATTGATTTCCGTACGACGCGCCAGAAAGCAGGAGGTAAACTTGTATGGTGAAAAAGAAAATGGCTAACAGTATCGAAGAGTTTGATCGGAGATTTGACGATAGAGAGGATATCCATGATCTTATTGATATGTCTAAGGCAAGCATTATTCGCCATGGGAAGAAAATCCGTATCACACTTGATGTTGCAGAACAACTGATTAAAGATATCGATCAGATAAGAGGAGCCATCGGCGTGGAACGCGGAGCCCTAATAAAAATATGGTTACATGAAAGAGTTCAACAGGAAAAGGATGCCGGACTAAAAGTGGAAAGATAAAGAGACCCCCAAGCCAGCAATTCTCATTTTGGGATAATTTATTAGCCACGGATACACACAGACGACCACGGACAAATTATTTACCCTATACCCTTTCCCTC
>JAYEMW010000515.1:0-6831 GCA_034718555.1 Thermodesulfobacteriota bacterium | reverse complement strand
ATTAACGTTGTTTGGCATAGACAAGGAACTTTTAGGCGATACGGCTGCAACTATTAGAAGCCTCAGACCCCCGGAGCCTTACAAAGGAAAAGGCATTAAATACCTTGAAGAAAAGATTAGAAGGAAAGCTGGAAAGGCAGGGGCTAAAACATAATGGTAACCGTGCAGGGTTCAAGTTATGGTAAAGCTAAATTTTTTCATGAAGAACAACGTAGCAAACCATTAAAATAACACTTTAAGATGATAATTTATTATGGCTTTTATTACAGATAAAAAAGAAAGCAGACTTAAAAGGAAAAAAAGGGTAAGAAAAAAGATAGAGGGATCATCTGAAAGGCCACGCCTGACAGTATTCAAGACATCAAGGCATATATATGCACAGATAATTGACGATAGTAACGGTAGAACCCTTTTGTCCGCCTCATCAATTTCTAAGGATATTCTGTCCAAGGCCCAGGGTATAGGTGGAAATATAAAGGGTGCAAAATTAATTGGAGAGACCATAGGAAAGAAAGGTAAAGAAAAAGGCATAGAGGAGGTTGTTTTTGACCGAAATGGTTTTCTTTATCATGGTAGGGTTAAGGCATTAGCCGATGCTGCGAGGGAGAATGGTCTGAAATTTTAGCTACTTGAGACTGAAAACTTGAAACTGGAAGAACATATTTTCAGATTAAAAGGAGAAATCATTGATCAGAGAAGAGGAAGAGGAACAAATAATAGAGAAGGTGGTTCATATCAACAGGGTTGCTAAGGTTGTAAAAGGGGGACGGAGATTTAGCTTTAGTGCAATAGTTGTTACCGGAGACGGTAAAGGCATGGTTGGAGCCGGCCTTGGTAAGGCAAATGAGGTTCCCGAAGCCATAAGAAAGGGCGGTGAAAAGGCCAGAAAAAATATGAGATCAACTTCACTTTTTGAAGATACCATACCCTACAAGACAATAGGTGTTTTTGGGGCCGGCGCTGTTTTACTAAAGCCTGCTCGACCAGGAACCGGAATAATTGCCGGTGGAGCAGTAAGGGCGGTGTTAGAAACAGTTGGTGTAAAAAATATTGTAAGCAAATGCTTACGTTCCAATAATCCCCACAATTTGGTCAAGGCTACTATCAATGGTCTTTGGTCTTTAAGGTCCAGAGAGGAAATTGCAGCATCAAGAGGGAAAACTGTAGAAGAAATCCTGGCCTGACGGCTTGTTGGATTGCAGGAGACAATATGGAAATATATGAATTGAAGCCGCCAAAGGGGTCGAGAAAAAAGAGAAAGAGGGTTGGCCGGGGAGCAGGTTCAGGATGGGGAAAGAAATCAGGCAGAGGAACCAAGGGGCAGAACTCACGTTCCGGTGGAGGAGTAAGCGTAGGATTTGAAGGGGGACAAATGCCGCTTCAGAGGCGAATTCCAAAGCGGGGCTTTACAAATATTTTTAAGAAACAGTATGAAATTATCAATATAAAGGACCTTATGCGGTTTAATTCCGGCGAAACAGTAGATACTGGTACATTGATCAAAAGTGGATTAATAAAAAAGGTCATGGCCGTAAAACTTTTGGCAAATGGTGATATATCATACCCCATTAATATAATAGTTAACAATGTAAGTCGGGCTGCAAAAGAAAAGATAGAATCTGCAGGCGGAAAGGTCGAGTTAGCAAAAAGATGATTGGTGGCTTTCAAAATATAGCAAAAATTCCTGAGCTAAAAAAGAAGATAATTTTTTCACTTTTGATGCTTGCAGTATACAGGGTTGGTTGTCATGTGCCGACACCAGGGATCGATTCATCCGCACTTGCGGCTTTTTTTAGCGCAAGTCAGGGAACCCTATTCGGTCTATTTGATATGTTTTCAGGTGGAGCTTTAAGCAGGCTTTCCGTTATGGCATTGGGAATAATGCCATACATAAGCGCTTCTATTATTCTTGAGCTTCTTACAGTGGTGGTTCCTTACCTGGAAAAGCTGAAGAAAGAGGGAGAAGCAGGTAGAAAGAAGATAACAAGGTATACTCGATATGGGACGGTAGTACTGAGCCTTATACAGGGTTTTGGCATTTCGGTTGGGCTGGAGAGCATGACGAGCCCCGGCGGCGCCCTGATTGTCCCTTTAGGCGGTTGGGGATTTAGGCTTATGACTATGATAACGTTAACCGCCGGCACAACATTTTTGATGTGGCTTGGAGAACAAATAACAGAGCGTGGTATTGGGAATGGAATTTCATTAATAATTTTCTCCGGTATTGTAGCCAGATTACCCCAAGCTATAGGAAACACATTTCGTTTGATGGGCACCGGAGAAATGAGCCCTTTTTTTGGGATTCTATTACTTACTTTTATGGTAGCAGTAATAGGGTTTATCGTGTTTGTTGAAAGGGGGCAGAGACGAATACCGGTTCAGTATGCAAAAAGAATCATAGGCAGAAAGATGTATGGCGGACAAAGCACGCATTTACCACTAAAGGTAAATACAGCCGGTGTTATACCACCGATATTTGCCTCCTCAATTATTATGTTTCCAGCAACAATAGCTAATTTTTTAAATGTAAAACAGATCCCATGGCTCCAATTTGTTGTAGATTCATTGGCTCCAGGTCGCTTGTTATATTCATTGCTTTATATAGGTTTTATTATATTTTTCTGTTATTTTTATACGGCTATTCATTTCAATCCCACTGAAGTTGCAGACAATATGAAAAAATATGGCGGATTTGTCCCTGGAATCAGACCTGGAAAAAGCACCGCAGAATACATAGACCGGGTTCTCACAAGAATAACATTCAGTGGGGCCATGTATGTCTCTGCTATATGTATCTTGCCGGGAATTTTAATACACAGGCTGAATGTTCCCTTTTACTTTGGGGGCACTGCACTCTTAATTGTAGTGGGTGTTGGAATGGACACTATCAACCAGATAGAGAGCCATTTACTAACAAGGAATTACGAAGGTTTTATGAAGAAAGGCTTGGGAAAGGTGAGATAGATTATGAAGGTAAGAGCTTCCGTAAAGAAGAGATGTAAAAATTGCAAGATTATTAAGAGAAGGGGCGTAGTCAGGGTAATATGTGATAACCCAAGACACAAACAAAGGCAAGGTTAAGTGCGCTTAAGTGCTAATCTATGCTTAGACATTTATTTTCTTATAAAATGATTAAAATTTTAAGGAGTATACATGGCCAGAATTGCCGGCATTGATTTACCAAAAGGTAAGAGAATTGAAATAGCGCTGACCTATATTTACGGC
Organism: Thermodesulfobacteriota bacterium; assembly: GCA_034718555.1. Classification (GTDB taxonomy): domain Bacteria; phylum Desulfobacterota; class DSM-4660; order Desulfatiglandales; family B25-G16; genus M55B121. The sequence continues at coordinate 3,606 of JAYEMW010000515.1, read as the reverse complement.
ATTGGAAGGAATAATTCTCGTGGTATCTTGGAGGAAGCAGGGATAGATTTTGGTACAAAATCAGATCTATTAAAAGAAGAAGATGTCTCAAAAATAAGGAAGATTATTGATGGATCTTATATTGTAGAAGGTGATCTGAGACGAGAGATATCCATGAATATAAAGAGATTAATGGACATGGGGTCTTACAGGGGCTTGAGACATCGGAAAGGTCTTCCCTTAAGGGGACAGAGAACTCATACAAATGCGAGAACAAGAAAGGGACCGAGACGGATGATAGGGGGTCGTAGGAAGTGATAAATCTATGGAGGCATAATGGCCAAGGGAACAGGTAAATCCGGCAAGGGAAGAAAAGAGAAGAGGGTGGTCATGAATGGGGTCGTACATATTCAATCTACCTTTAATAATACAATTATAACTATAACGGATTTGAATGGAAATGTGATAGGTTCATCCAGTCCCGGGCAGGTAGGGTTTAAAGGTTCAAGAAAAAGCACACCGTTTGCAGCACAACTTGCTGCAAAAGATGCATTAAAGAAGGCAATGGCCATGGGGTTGAAGACGGCTGAGGTGCGTGTTAAGGGACCTGGGGTCGGACGTGAAGCTGCCTTGCGGGCCTTGCAGATTGAGGGGTTTAGTGTTACCGTCATAAGGGATGTCACTCCTATTCCGCACAATGGGTGTAGACCACCTAAAAGGAGACGGGTATAATTCTAAAATCTAAAATCTTAGTATTTTTAATGATTTGATTTTATTAGTAAAACATTATTTAGGACACTTCAAGGCCGTAAATTTATACAATATTCAGGAGGAAAAATATTGGCTCGATATGTTGATGCTGCATGCAGGCTTTGCAGGCGAGAAAATTTAAAACTTTTTCTAAAAGGCGATAGATGCTATACTGATAAATGTGCATTTGATAGACGCGCTTATGCACCCGGACAACACGGGCAAAGGAGGGGAAGAAAGTTATCGGATTATGGCATACAATTACGGGAAAAACAAAAGGCGAAAAGAATTTACGGTGTATTAGAAAACCAGTTTAGGAGATATTATTTTAAAGCAGACAGGCAAAAAGGCATTACCGGGACAAACCTGTTAATCCTATTAGAGGTACGACTGGATAATATAGTATACCGTATGGGTTTTTCATCTTCAAGAAAGCAGGCAAGGCAACTGGTTAGGCATAATCATGTAATGGTTAATGGGAAAAAGGTCAATATTGCCTCTTACCAGGTTAAGGTAGGTGATTATGTGGAGGTTAAAGAGAGTAGCCGTAAGATACCAATAGTGACGGAATCAATGGAGACTTTTATAAGAAGGGAGAAATCGCCCTGGATCGAAGTTGATGGAGATAATTTTCGTGGTGTTTTAAAAGCGCTTCCTAATCGAGAGGAATTAACCATGCCAATCAATGAACAATTTATAGTTGAATTGTATTCGAAATAAGGAAACTAAAACAAATTAGACATTTAACATAGATTGTTTTAATCACATTACATTATGATTTTACATAACCTTGTTAATGTTTATTTATTAATCTTTATTCTGATTACATTAATTATCCATCATCAATAATATTTCATCTTGTATTGGAGTTAAAATTATAAGGAATTTTTTGTGGTGATTTATACATGAAAAAGCTAATTCAAAAAAATTGGAAAGAGTTAATAAAACCCAAAGCCATAGAAGTTGATACAAAAACGTTTTCTGATTTTTATGGAAAGTTTACCTGCCACCCACTGGAAAGGGGTTTTGGTTTAACGCTTGGTAATGCGCTAAGACGAGTTCTTTTGTCATCCCTCCAGGGAGCATCTATTGTATCGGTAAAGTTCGATGGTGTTCCTCACGAATTTTCCGCGATTCCCGGTGTGAAGGAAGATACATCGGAAATTATTCTCAATCTAAAGGAGGTTAGCGTTAGTATTCCTGGAGAGGAAGAAGAAGTCACGGTTTATTTGGATATTTCAGGGGAAAAGACCGTAAGAGCTGGAGATATAATAACCGGAGATAAAGTGGATGTCATGAATCCGGAAAAACATATTGCCACTTTAAACAAAGATGCCGAGTTGCATGCTGAAATGTTAGTGAAAACCGGTAAAGGATATGTTACTGCCGAAAAAAGTAGAGAAATTGGCGTTACAAATATAGATGCGCTTTATTCACCTATAAGAAAGGTTAGCTATGTTGTAGGTAATGCAAGGGTTGGACAAAGGACTGATTATGATAAGCTGACCTTAGAGATATGGACGGATGGAACAGTAGGTCCCCAGGATGCACTGGCGTTTGCCGCTAAAATAATAAAGGAACAGACCACGCCGTTCATAAATTTTGAGGAAGAATTAGTAGAGGATGTAGAAGAAGAGGTGAAAGAGGAAGAGACAAAGGTAAACGAAAACCTTTTTAAACCTGTAAGTGAGCTTGAACTTTCCGTACGCTCTTCAAATTGTCTTAAAAATGCAAATATAAAATACATATATACATTAGTTCAAAAGACTGAAATTGAGATGTTGAAGACCAAGAATTTTGGAAGGAAATCTCTTAATGAAATAAAGGGAATACTGGAGGAAATGGATCTTCAGTTTGGTATGGAATTAGATAATATCCCCTTAGATCAAAATGAAGAAGGCGGGGAAGAAAATAATAAGGATCCGGAGCAATGAGGCATAGAAAGGCAGGCAGAAAATTAGGTCGTAACTCAAGCCATAGAAGGGCTGTCTTAAGAAATATGGTTACTTCCCTTTTTAGGCATGAGGAAATTTCAACAACACTCGCAAAGGCAAAAATGCTACAGCCTATTGCCGATAAAATGATTACCCTGGCAAAAAGGGGAGACCTCCATGCAAGACGTCAGGCGCTTTCCTACATGATGGATAAGGATATTGCACACAAACTATTTGATGAACTAAAGGACCGTCTCTCGGAACGGCAGGGCGGATATAGCAGAATTTTAAAGGCAGGCAACAGGAATGGCGATAATGCCCCTATGGCAATTATACAATTACTCCTAATAAGCGATGGGAAGAAATCAAAAAAGACAACAAAAAAAGACTTGAAAACTAAAGAAACAAAAATGTCTGAGAAAGAACCCGATGAAAAACCCTCATCTGTTGGGAAAGACAAAAAACAGGATGATAAGAAGGAGGGTAAATAAAAATACCCGTCAAAATATGTGTAAGCGTTTATGATTCTGCGTTTCCAGTTCAGGGTTGGCTGTTTTCGTCGACCTCGCTCACACGCGACGCAAGTACTTTCGCTGCATACAGGAGAGGCCACTTGGCCGGTGAAATAACGAATGGGTGGCTCGGTAACCCTACACACTCTGAAAATCATCCTGCGTTAAATTTTGCTGTACTGACACTTAGACTTCTGTGTTAAGTATCTTCACCTTAAGCCCTTAAACACTAAACCCGTGAATGATTACCATAATTTAAACCCCTTTTATTTTAAAAGGGGTTTTTTGTTTTCTCCCCATTTCACGTGTGTAAATTCCCCACCCATTAATAAAAGTCTATCTCTTTCCCCTCCTTCGATGGAAGTCCCCCCCTATTTGATAGGAGTTTCTCTATTTCTTTCCCCTCCCTTGATGGGAGGGGATTAAGGGGA
>JAYEMW010000514.1:0-6841 GCA_034718555.1 Thermodesulfobacteriota bacterium | reverse complement strand
TTCCTACCTTAAAGAAATCACCTGTTTCACTTATGCCGAAAGAAAATCCGGGATAATCTGTAAGCATTTTTCGAATTCGTATAAATCCTGTCCCATATTTTCAATGTCTCTCATCAGGTAGAATGATTCTACAAATAATAGGTGTCATCCACATTTGACAAAGTTATTTGTATCTTTACTGTAATATTATAATTTTAAAGTCTTTCTTAGCGTTTAATCTTCTCCGAAATCTTTGCCAATCATTAGACCCGAGTTAATTCTGATTATCCTGAAATAAATCGTTTTCCAATTTTCCCTATTACCATTCAACTACATCGCTGCTACACATGCAATTTCACCTGTCATTCCTATTTTTTTAATATTGTAAACCTTAATTAATGTTATTTTGTCAATAGCTAAGGTTTGACCTTCTTTCTTCCGGATTGTCCCCTATATCTTGCGTTTCAGGTCATCTGATAGCCCACATTAAAGCTGGATTTTTTCCTATTAAAGGGTTATTATAGCCATTAAATATTTCTTTCAATCTTTAAAGAGTAAGGAGAATATCCTATGTCTCAGGCCGAAAGCATAAACACAAAAAAACTGGCCAATACCTTGGAACCTATGATTAGACGGGTTGTCAGGGAAGAGTTATTAAGGGTTCTAAAAAAGGATGCGGACATTTTTCAGCTCACACCGAAAATGCCACTTTATGAAGATATGCAGGAGATAAGTCAGCGAAAAGCACAGAATCAAATTAAATTGCATTCGCATGAAGAGGTCTGGAATGAGTGATTACGAAGTGGCATATGAGGAAATTTTTGTCCGTAATGTACGTCGTTACAGTTCCATTAGGCAAAATATAAAGCGCCGTGTCGAAAAGGTTCTATCTGATCCCTATCAAAATACCGAAGACCTTGTTGATTTCAGTGGAAAGCTCAATCTGCGTGGCTGTCGAAGCGCCCGGATTGATAGAAATTTTCGCATCATTTTTGTAATCTGTGAAGAATGCCGGTACATACCGGAATGTGAGTATTGCTTCTGCGATGATCTGCCCGATAAAACTCTTATCTTTTTAACCGTCGGCCCACATGATAGGGCATATGCCTTAAAATAGATGCGGTTGTTTTTTGTCTGCGGGCTTCAGTCCGTCTATTTTAAGCCCGCCATCCCAAGCTTATGGCCATCTAATAACCCGCATTATGTAACCGCTTAAGCAAAAAAACCGTGCCAGGATAAAACAACCTGACACGGTTTTTGCGTCCACTTACATAACATAGCAAGATTGTCAGGCGTCTGTCAGCCCTTTTAATGTTTAAAAGAATAAAGGTGTCATCCACATTTGACAAAGTTATTTGTATCTTTACTGTAATATTATGATATTAAAGTTTTTCTTAGAGTTTAATTTTCTCGGCCGGAATTTTTGCCAATCCTTAGACCCTAGTTTCTCCTGATTATCCTGAAATAAATCGTTTTCCAATTTTCCATATTTTCATTCAGATGTACCATGGCTACATATGCAATTTTAACTGCCATACCGGTTTTGCTTTATGTTGTATTAATCTTAATTAATGTTCTTTTGTCAACTGTGTAGGTCTGACACTGCTGTTTCCTGCTGTCTTTACACTGAGACAGGCCTCCAGACGCTCCTGGCGCATTGGACAGGACAGAGATGTCAAAGTCTATTACCTCTTTTATGAAAACACCATACAGGAGAAAGCCCTCCAGCTCATGGGCTCAAAGATGGAGGCATCCCTTGCCATAGAAGGCAAATTCAGTGAAGACGGGCTCCTTGCCATGACCCAGGGAGAAGAAATGAGCACTGCCCTTGCAAAGGCGCTTGTGGATGGTCTGGATGTTGAAGGGGCAGAGGACATATGGCGAAAGATCAATGAGAAGAATGCTGAAGTCACAGGAAGGGAAGTCACTGATGATCTTTTGGGTGAGGGTGGTGAAGAAAAAGAGGCAGAAAATCCTGAAATAACAAAACCAGAGCCACAACCTGAGCCTGTACAGAAAGACCCCAACAAAGTCGTCTACGTTGACTTCATGACATTTGTAGGGGGTAAGAGAAAAAAGAAAAAGATCAAGAAAATGGCCATGACCCAGGAAGAACTCGACGACATGATTGACAAGAACGAAAAACAGGTTCAGGCACAGCTCTCACTTTTCTAAAACTAAAAAACGATAAGTTAATGTTTATCCCGGGAGAGGCCTTCACAGCCTCTCCCAAAGTAACGAAAAGATAGTTCTGGCAAATTTTGAAATGAGAAGGGTTTAGAATGACATCCAATGGGTTGCATCAAAAGAATTTACAGGCCAAAACACCTCAAGCTGAATGACGGGGCGATAGCTGGGAATAAAGATATGAAAAGGATATCAAAAAATCTTGGGAGAATCGCAGATTTAAGATACATAGCAGATATAGCAAGTTTCTAAAATGTTATACCTTTTGAAAAGGTGATAATGCAATACATGGATCAAGCACATTTGTAAAGATACTTTAATCTTTTTACTTTCATTAAAAATTAATTATAGTTAGTTTAAAAATCTATTTGCAAATTCTATCCTATTCCATTATTGTTCAAAATTGGGTAATTCTTTCGGGTCAACCGGAATTGGTGTGGTAAATCATCCCCTTTTTGTCAATTATTCGTTGTTTTACATGTAGTTATGTAAATATTAAATATTGACATTTTTTTACCCTTTATACCCTTGTTAAACCGTTGATATATTAGCAATGTTTTGCGTAACTGGTTGATTTTATTCACCACATTGATTCCGGTTGACGGATTTGGGCATCACACAAATTACGGTTGAGCCATTCTTTCCTAATAAATCGGTTATTTTTGCAGTTTTTTCTCTTTTAACACAGAGTTACAGTAGTTTTTCATACATTTTGTTCCTTAAACTGTTGGGTAAGATATGTAATAATATCATAGTGTTGAAAAGAAGCCGTCCGTCTTGTTGGTTTATGTTTTTTTTGGCAATCATTGGCTTACTTATTGCATAAATTTTAGGAAATATCTTCAAAGCCTTACATGACTTCCTAATATTCTAAATGTATTTTTCGATCTGAAGATATGGAGGGATTTTAATGACTGTTTGCGTCGCCGTCAAAGTAAGTGAGGGTTTGGTTCTCGCCGCAGATAGTACAGCAGCGATACAAGGTAACATTCATGACCCAGCTGGCGGAAAACCTGCTCCAGGTATCTTGAAGACTTATCATAACGTTAGAAAATTATCGCATATAAAAGATTACCCAATTGGAACCCTAACATGGGGTTCTGCACTAATTGGTTCGCGTAGTGTTGAGAGTTTGATCAAAGAATATGAACATAACCTTTCCTCTCTTGAAGAAGAGAGCCAAAAAGCTAAACAACGGCGCATTCGCGATGAAGAAAAAAATAATCACTCCTTTAAATACAATGTGAAAGATACTGCGCAAGGACTTTTAGAACATATAAAAAATTTTTATGATACTGAGTTTAAGAACTTAGAGAGAAGCAAGCAGCCGTTGATAGGTATTTTGGTCAATGGCTATTCATCTGGAAAATTCTTTCCCGAGCAATGGTTGATCGAGCTGCCTAGATTGGAGTCTTTAGAAGGTGTTCGTCCAGATAAGGATGGAAAGCCTCTATTTGGTGCAAACTGGTATGGTTTAACAGATGCTATAACACGACTTCATTGGGGTAGGGATGACGCCGCGATTGATATATTAGCTAAACATTTTAATAAAAAGCCCTCTGAGATTTTCGAACTACTTAAAAGATTGCAATACCCTGTACTTTTTGATGGTATGCCACTACAAGACGCGATTGATTATGCAGTTTATTTGGTTAGCCTTACCATTGGTCGATATCGTTTCGTTGCCGGTGCGCCTTTATGTGGCGGTGAAATTGATGTTGCAGTGATTACTCCTAACTCATTTTCTTGGGTTCAAAGAAAATCTTGGAAGGTTAAAAGAGAATTAGGTGAATAATAAGGGGGTAGAAAATGAAGTCATTGAATAATTATCAAGACACTCAATATAAAATTGGCCCAAGCAATGGTACAACACCTGTCCCTAAGATTTTCCTCGACGAAGAGGATAGGCTGATTGACGTTGAAAGCATTACATTATTTGGGGATAAGCAGTTATTGGATAGAAGGGATGTGTCAGCTAGCCTTGATGAGAGTCTGAAAAAATATGCTGAGGTATGGTCAGAGCTATCCAAGTATTAACTAAAAGTGAAATTATAGAGATCAACCGCCGAATGACTTCCAAATTCGGTGGAATTTTCTTTGAATGTAATCAAAATTTAGTGAACCCTGGATCGCTTGAACACGTTCTTGAGGAAATTCAGGGAAATTTATTTGGACTTGAACCCTATCCCACACTTATAGAGAAGGCGGCAGCCATTTGCTGGCGAATTATTGTAAATCATGTTTTCAATGATGGGAACAAGAGGACCGGGATGGAAACTTGTCGCTTGTTTTTGGAGTTGAATGGTTATGCAATGCGAATTGATTTCGAGGTTGTGGATATAGCTTTAAGTATGGCGAATAACAGGATTCGATTCGAAGAATTTGTTCGGTGGGTTGAGCAAAGAACATCAAAGATTCCTGTATAGTTTTATTTTCCCTAAAACTGCTAACCAGAAAATTAATCCCACTAAATCCCCATATCTCTATTAGAAAGGGTGCCTTTATATTCAGGCCATGTCAACTTTGATGTAATATAAAAGGCCACACAATTATCGGTTTACCAATATAAGCCTTATAGTTATGCAACTTGCGATATCTTGCCATAGCAACAGTCACCCATTATCTTTATTCTATTACATATATCTTTATGTGATCTTGCACTATAAGAAAAGGGAAAGTATATGTATGTGCGTTTGAACTGTTTGTCATAGAAAATCATTTTAAAACCCTTTTAAGTTATTCCTGCATTCCCTTTAAAGAAGCAGGGGAATGCATTAGAACAACACTATGACCTGGCTAAGATCACAATAAAAAAGGACTGCTACCCAATCATCTTTTTCTACATTTTTTATGAACATTTCTCCTTTCTTTTTTCAGAGCCTTTTTCTATCATCTATGTTGTGGAAAATATCTCAGTATAATCAATCAGCCCCTTTTATTTCAAAGAGCGTGTGATAAAGGAGAAGACAGTGAGCCTGGATACATTTCAATTCCGTGATCTTCACCCGGATGTGCTTATTGGGACAGCGAGTGACAGGTATGCCGGATGGATAGGGCAAATCTATTCACAGGGCCGTTATAAGGCATTAAGTAGATCCAAGACTGTTGGAGGAAAATCATATAGAGAAAATGTCCTGCCTGTGGAAAGCGTGAGGGAGTATTTTCAGCATTTTTCAGTCCTTGAACTGGATTTTACCTTTTACAGGGTGCTCTTAGATAAAGAGTTACGGCCCACCCAAAATTTTCATGTACTGGAAACCTATAAAAAGTACCTGGCTAAGGGAGATCAGTTGATACTAAAAGTCCCCCAGATAATCTTTGCCCAGAGACTATGGAAAGGGGGAGCGTTTGTTGAAAACCCGGGCTATCTTAACCCTGATATTTTTACCCGTCAGTTCTATGAACCAGCAAAGAGTATTTTAGGTGATTTCATCAAGGGATTTATCTTCGAGCAGGAATACCAACCCAAGAAAGACAGAGTCCCTCTCAGACAATATATTGAGGCGCTCAATGGATTTCTCGACAGCATCCCAAGAGATAACCGCTACCATATAGAGATCAGAACCGAGCCGTACCTCTCAGAGCCGTATTTCACTGTCCTAAAAGAATATGGTGTGGGCCAGGTGCTCTCGCACTGGACATGGCTGCCGCCCCTGCGAAAACAATTTATAAAAGGAGAGCGCAGATTCCTAAACTCTGGTAACCAATGTATCATAAGGCTGATGACACCCCTGAGAATGCCATACAAGGAAGCCTATGAAAAGGCATTTCCATTTAACAAACTGGTCAATGGGATGGTGACTTCCCGTATGATTCAAGACACAGCAGAGATAATGTCAGACGCGGTTGACCATGGTGTTAAAATAAACGTGGTGGTTAATAACCGTGCTGGAGGAAATGCGCCCCTTATCGCTCAAAGGGTTTCAGAGAGCTTCTTGGAAGAATACCATGTAGGGAGGTATAGATGAATGAATTTGATAGCCCTATTCAAGCTGGATATCCTTTAAGGAAAATTGAATGGCCTCCCCATTATGAAAACCTCGCCTTTTACATTATCTTTCCTTCACGTAATGCGACATAAATAAAAAAGACCCTCACCAGATTAGTTACCACTGATGAGGGCTTTATGCCACGTATTTGAATGCCCGTTTGAATGCTGATTATTTCACCGCATCCTTCAAGACCTTCCCTGGTACAAACTTTGTCACATTCTTTGCCTTGATAGTAATTTCTTCCCCAGTCTGTGGATTCCTTCCTTTCCTGGCATTTCTTTGCGCTACCTTAAACGTTCCAAAACCAATTAATGTAACGGTATCCTTCTTCTTTAATGCCTCGGTAATAGATGACAACACACAATCCACTGCTGCCTGGGCCTCTTTTTTGGTATTTAAAACCTGTGCAACCTCGTTGATTAAATCCCCTTTGTTCATGTTTCTTCTCTCCTTTCTTTTACATATTGAAATATTAATAGTATCCTAATCTAATATGCCTTATTGGATATTTCAACCTAAAACATGAAAACTGCTCCAAATCAGGAGTGCGCTTTTTAATAGCTTGATTAAAGACTATATTCCTTAAGTCTTGATTTCAGCTTCCCTGCATCGCCTACAAATTTGTTAAGCTCAGCCCAGAAATTTTTACTATGGTTTTTTTCTCTTGTATGGACAAGCTCATG
>JAYEMW010000513.1:0-6874 GCA_034718555.1 Thermodesulfobacteriota bacterium | reverse complement strand
TCTCTTCTCTAATGCTGTGTCTTCCACTATATAATGCTTCATAATTTTGAATTAATATATTTTTGAAGTCCTGTGTCCGTTTGTTTTGTGCATATTCCTGAAAAATTTGTATGGAGAATATATACATAATAGGCGGTAGAAATATACAAAGAAAAAGTGCCCTGAAGGATATGAAATTCATTTTTTATAGCTGCCTTTTTCCAATTATTCTTTCTTTTCTAAATTTTCAGCAATGATTTTTAATAGTTTTATAATTTCTTTGTTCTGCTTGAGCATAAGGCTGAATTTATTAATCAGGTCTTGATTGATCTTAAGGGACTGATCATATTTGCCGCTTAAGATTTGATTTTGCTTTATAAGGTGAGACATGAGTTTAGCGGAATAAAAAACTCCAACAGCGGTTTGTCTCACAGGGTAATCACTGTTGACCGAGCTTGTTGGAGATGGAGGCATTACTTTTTCATATTCTTCCTGGAGCTGATCCATAAGGCTGTCAACATTTTCCTGGGCAGTTGCATTAGACACTATGAGAAAAAGCATAATACAGGTTAAAAAGCCGGGGATAATCCAAACTGATTTAATTTTCATTTTTATCCTCCAGGGCCTTGAGGGCATCTTTATGACCTGGAAATTTTCCATCAAGTTTTAATGCCTTTTTAAGGGCTGCCCTGCCTTTATCCTTCTGGTTGTTTTTCATGTAAGCCATACCTAAATGGTATAGTATGATTGGATTTTTTGGAGTCCTTTCCTGGCTTTCCTGTAATTCCCCGATAGCGCTCCGGTATAGACCTTTTTTATAATATATCCAACCGAGTGTATCCATTATTGAAGGGTCTTTAGGCATTTTCTCCTTGGCAGTTTGCGCCAGACTTAATGCCCTATCAATATCCCCCCCATGTTCGGCAATTATCCAGGCCAGGTTATTTGCTGCCGGCGCAAAATCCTTTTTAATATCGATTGCCTTGCTAAAATAAGTTTCCGCACTCTTGATATCCCCTGTTTGTTGGTAAATCACCCCGATTGACATGTATGCCGGAAGGTAAGAAGGCCTCTTTGCAATGATTTCTTTGTATCTCGATATAGCGTTATCAGTGTCATTTTGCCTTAGGCTTATCCTGGCTAAGGCAACGTAAGGGAAAAGTATGTCGGGATTTATTTCGATTGCCCTGTTAAAGCTTTCCCCTGCAAGTTTAATCTTGTTTTCCGTTAGATAGATTCTACCCTTAAGGTCATTGATAAATGCCAATGATAGTGAATCCTTTGGTAAATCCTTTGATTGATTATCACAGAATTTTAATGCATCATTGAGTCTCTTTTTTTCAAGGTATATTAAGACGCTGTAAGTTAGCGCATCTCTCAGTCCTGGTTGCAGCTTTAGGGCGCTTTTAAAATTTGTTAAGGCAGTTTCATGCTGTTTTTTTGACAGATAAAGCAATCCAAGCCTGCTGTATCCTGTAGGGTTTTTAGGCGCAAGTTCAATTACCCTTTTAAAGGACTCTTCTGCCAAATCGGGTTTTCTTTCCAGCATTGCAATATTGCCTTTGTAAATCAGGCCATTAATATTTTTCGGATCCTGTGCTAATATCTTCTCTACCTCTTGCCTTGCTAAATCAAGATTTCTTTCGTTAATGTAGAATTTAGTAAGAATTAGTCTTGCATCTATATGAGCTGGGTTAAGTTCAACTACACGGACCAAATCTTTTCTCGCCCGTGCCTCTTCTTTTTTGCCGAGAAAGGCCAAGCCCCTGTAAAAGTAAGCAGAGACTAATCTCGGTTCGTTTTGAATTACGATATTAAGCCTGGAAATGGCCTCTGAAAAATTTTTCTTTCTTAACAGAAGCCTTGCCTTTAACAAGTTTGCGATAGGTTTCTCTTTTTGCCTCTCAAGGAGTGAATCAATGGTTTTTTCTGCTTCAGTGAAGTGTTTGAATTCAAAATGCAGATTGGCTATGGCCAATTGGATATTATCGTCTTCTCCCCTTTGGCTGGCTGCCTCCTTCATGGTTTTTAATGCGGAATCATAGGAGTTCCGTCGAGCGTAAAAACCGGATAATGCCATTAGGGGTCCTACGCTATCCTCAGGGGTTATTTTTACCGCCTCTTGATATGATTCTTCCGCCTTTTTCCATTTTTTCGCACTCTCATAAAATTGACCGAGGATATTTAATGAATTATGTTTTGATGTTGAGTTAGCAACCATCTCTTTTAGCTGTGTTTCGGCATCATCATAACGTCCTGTTCTTGCATATAGCTTTGACAGTTCAACCCTTACAAAAGGAAGTTTTGGGTCTAAGATTAAGGTCTTTTTGTATGTTTCCTCAGCTTCCTTGTAATTTTTATTCATAAATAAAAGTCTTGCATATCCAAGTTGGATCTTTACCTGTTTGGGGTCAATTTCAATAGCCTTCTCAAGTGTTTTGATAGCCTCATCGATATTTTTTTCTTGAATCAGAATACCTGAAAGCAACATCAATCCATCGGTATTTCCAGGGTTTTTCTCTAAAACAAGTTCTGCCTTTTCCTTGGCTTCCTTTGTTTTTTTGCTCAGCAGATAGATATTGCCTAATTGTAGCTGGGCATTGTAATGTTCAGGCTTTAGCTCAGTGGCCTGTTTAAAAGATTGAAAGGCCCCTCGTATATTTTTTAGTTTTAGGTAAACACGGCCTAATTCGTAATGAGCCATGGCATCTTGCGGATCAAGCTGTATAACATTCTTAAATTCAATAACCGCCTTTTTATACTCAAGGTTTTTTTCATACATATGGGCATTTGAAAGGTGTTTTTCCTTTTTTTCCTCATTGGTGCTGCAACCCCATTGTATGAAAACAACAGACGATATTATTAGAATAGAAAGAATCTTGGTAATTCTCAAAGCCCTTTTTTGCCATGGTGATTTCATTTTTTATTCTCCCTTTTATTTCCCTGTTTATTTTTTTCAGGCGGGTAATAGATGAATTTCCACTCTGAGTATTTTTCCTTCCCTGTGAAACGGGAAAGCTCACCGTGGAATCCCTCTTTTTTTAGCGGTTCCATTCCGCTTGTTGAATATACGCCCTTTATCCTTCCATATTTATCAACTATGGTCCCCCAATCATTATCTTGTTTCATAGGGTCCTTGTATATTCGTCGGATATACCTTTTTGTATTTGAAAATCTTTGATCTTTTAAGAGATCCCTGAGGTTTGTCGGATAAGTCTTGGCAGAACCAGGGGAGTTTTGGTAATAATTGCCTATAGCTTTAATAAATTGGAATCCCCTGAACAGTAACTCCTTTTCCCTTTCACGTGTTTTTACAGTATACCAGTATTTTCCAGATAAGGAAAGAGAGAGGCCCATAATGTTAATTATGACCAGGAGTGCAAGAAGCGTGAATCCCTGTTCCCTGTATTTAGATAATAATCTCATATATGGATATTAAGCCTTCACCATTCATTATAGGGTGTGCCGTTTAAACCGACTAAGTCGCTCCCACTATGTATATCGTAAATACCTGTCTCTTCATCATTTATAGGAGGGATTAGAATCCATGTTTCACTTGAATGTGTCATAGGGTCTTGTGGAACTGATTTGATATATTGTTTTTCCACCAGGTCTTGTAAGGCCTCCGGATATGATCCGGTGTCTGCCTTGAAGTGATCTAAAACTTCCCTTACCGTGGCAAGGTTTTCTTTTAGAACTGCCTCCTTTCCCCTAAGTGTATAAACGGCATAATTGGGCATTGCCATTGTCATCAATATGGCTATGATTGAAATTACAATCATCAATTCAATCAAGGTAAAACCCTGGTTTTTTTTAGACTTACCAATCTCCATATCGAGATCCATCCAGGGCAATGCCGTTACTTTTCGAATATACGTCATATATATCCCTTCCATCCCATACCTCGGTATCAGGGTCGTCAAAATAAGAACGTTTTCCCCACTCACCATCTTCGGTCATGGGATCTTCGGGGATACGCCTTAATAATTTCGCCTTCATCCCTCCACCATTGATTAGAGGAACTCCATCTATAAGAATTTGCATATTTTTAGGATAGCCACTTTCTCCGGTTCCTTTATATATTTTACCCTCATCTGCTAATTTTTTGTATTCATCTAATGCCGTTCTTATTATCCTGAGATTTTGCCGTAATTCCATTTCCCTGTTTCTTTTAGAGGTAGTTTTGGCTAATGGCATAACTATAGTGGCCATTAAAGAAAGGATAGCCATAACAATAATCATCTCAATAAGCGTAAACCCTTTATCAAGGCCATTAACCGATATAAACCTCTTTGGTCCTGTCTTTCTTGAATTTTTATAGTTTTTATCCATTCATCTAATCAATATTAATCTCTGCTATTTTTGCCTTTACCGGATAGGGTTTCATGTCTGCATCTAAAAATTCAGGTTTAAGTATAGATAATTCAGATATTCCTTGAGAGATTGCCTCAAATGTTAAATATGCCAATGTGCCATCACCATCTATCCCCCCTACACTGCCCATTCTGCTCAAATTAATATTCACCAATCCTTCGGACTGATTAATAAAGCTTAAAAATGCAGTCTGTTTTCCGTCGTTCTTTAAAAATGGGCCTTCTTGCACCTTTAAACATTTTAATATATCG
Source organism: Thermodesulfobacteriota bacterium (assembly GCA_034718555.1). Lineage (GTDB taxonomy): Bacteria > Desulfobacterota > DSM-4660 > Desulfatiglandales > B25-G16 > M55B121. Next base: position 2,270 of record JAYEMW010000513.1, on the reverse strand, counting down.
GCATTGTAGGCAAGTTTTAACGGGGTGGAATACAGGTTCTTTGCATTTTGCACAAGGACCTGTACGCTTAGTTTCTCACCGCTTTTAACATTTTCCGGAGCATTAATCAGAACCAATCCTGGGCTCTGCTTGGCTATGCCGTGAAGTTTATCTTTTTCCTCAATTATCTCTTTCTTTATAGTATCTGTTTCAAAGGAAGGTCCTTTTAGGGAATAGCTATTTCCCTGACCTGACCACATTGTAAGAACAGATTTACTCGGGATATCAATACCGCGAACAACATATGGTGTTATTGACATCAAAATTTCTGTTTTGGTTTTTGACCTGTAGTCTCTGGAAAACAGACGTTTTATTATAGGAATGTCCCCTAAAAGAGGAATTTTGGTAACTTCTCCAATATCATCATTCTGAATTAACCCGCCAATCAGTACGGTCTCCCCGTTTTCAAGCTGCAGTTTTGTCTTTGATTTTCTGGTATTTATCTCATATTGGGGATCATCAGTAGTGCCGATATTCGCCCCAACACTACTTACTTCCAGGGTTATGCCTATAGTAACACTATCCGGCAGGTTAAAATAAGGCTCAATATTCAGCTTAATGCCTATAGCCTCATAATTATAGTCGTAAGAGATATTGCCCGTAGTGTCTACACGTCTGTTGGCCCTGATTGGGACCCTGGAGCCTATATGTATTGAGGCCTTTTCTTTATTTTTAACCCTTATCTTTGGGTTAGCAAGAATTTGGGTGCCGTTTTCATTCTTAATTAAGTTTAGCGTAGCCGCAGGAAGGGAGAAATAAAAATTGTCTTTATTAAGCTTACGAAGCTGATTATAGGATATATATCCAGGGGAATTAGCGCTACTCATAAAATTGCCACTAAAAATCTCTGTTCCACTTAATCCAGTGGCCGCAGAAATCTTAAACTCAGGTGAAAACAAAAACCCTATGTCATGCATAGCAACCTGTTTAACTTCCAGGATTTCAATACCGAAAAGTATCTCTGCGGATGGTATGTCGTTTGCGCTTATTATCTTTTCCGCTAATTTAATCACATCCGGCGTGTCTCTGATTACTATGCTGTTTAGTTCTTTATTAATATGTACCTGCTTGGTTTTTAATATGGACTTTACAAGCTTTGCTGCCTCGCCGACATTAATGTTTGACAGATAAAAGGTTCGTATTACCAGGTCTTGGTATTGCTTTATTTTGTTTGGAACGGAAGGAAAAATCAGTATAGTTTTATTGTTTATAATTTTTTTGGATAATTTATTTGTGGAAACTAATAAACCAAGGGCCTTTAAAAATGGCATATCTATTAAGTTTATAGAAATGTTATTAGATTGAACCGACTCGTCAAAGATAAAATTTACCCCTGATAACTTTGAGAGTGTGGCAAATATCTTCTTAATGTCTGTGTTTCTGAATCTGAGGGTAACTGATTTATTAGATAAAATATTTAACTCATGATCTCCGCCTTGAATTAGGGGGATCTTTTTATTTTTCGCTAATTTTGATAAATGAAGGAGAGCCTCTTGATTTCCTGGATAAAGGTTCAGGGCGATGGAAAAGGCCTCGCTCGCCTCTTCTTCCATACCTTGCCTTAATAAGGTAAGGGCCTTTTTAGTCTGCTCTCTTGATTCATAATATTTTTGAGCCGTATCCAGGAGCGAATGTATATGTCTGTTTGATGAATCAAAGGATATGGCCATCCTGAATGATTTCATTGCCTCCTGGTAATTTTCTTGCCCCATATAGAACCGGCCGGCCTTAAGGTGGTTCTGTGATGCATTTAGCTTTGCAGTTTTATAAATGGCCGATTTATGCTGATTATCAGGATCTTCCTTACAGGCCTTTTGAAGGTAAAGAACCGCCCTGTCGAGATTTCCCTCTTTGATGAGTTTTTCCCCTATTGTGAAGTTATTATCAACTGCACATCCATTTAATATCAGTGAAAGGTATATGGCGGCTATGATAAGTAACCATTTTTTCCTTTGTCTCATGATTATTTCCTTTTTTAGAAATACAGTAATTATTCATGAACCTCTGAACGGTTAACTAATTTCTTAACATTGATTACCCTTAAAGGTGTGTCTTCTTGAAGACCTACACTTATCTCTTCATTTGTATTTTGCAGCAAGAGTGTCATTATGTCGGTCCCAATGCTGCAAACTAAGTAGTTATTATCTACTTTTTTACCTTTTTTAACGAGGTAAATATCATTTCCCTTGGACAGAAATATAGTTTTTATACCGTCTTTGGTCAGGCTTCCG
>JAYEMW010000512.1:0-6992 GCA_034718555.1 Thermodesulfobacteriota bacterium | reverse complement strand
GAAAACCACTCCCTGATGGAGAGATAACAGTAGGTGACGCCCTTGTTATTCTTCGCAAGGCATTGGGAATCATTGATTTTTAACGAGATTGAATCCACAGATTTCGCAGATTACACGGATTACACTTTACATCTTAAAGGGGACCGAATAAACGGTCCGTCCCCTTTGAATAAGGACTGTTACGCTCTCTTTTAGCCTGTACCTGATTACTGCTTGCCTGAAGTCTTCTTTGCTTTTCAATTTAAGCTCATTTATCCCCACTACCAGATCACCAGGCTCTATGCCTATACTGTATGCCTGAGAGCCCTTTTTAACATCTACAATTACCAGGCCCTCACCCTCCCTTAGCCTGTATTTTGAGGACAGACGTCTGTTTAATTCTTCCACCTTGAACCCGAATCGTTCAAATGCAAAACCAAGGGCAAGATTAGATGGAAAAGAAGTAGCCTTTATGTCTGCTTTTCTTTTTTTCCCATCCCTAAGGAAAATCAGATTAAGGGTTTCACCGGCCGTGTGCTGGGATAATTCTTCATGATAATCTCGGCTGGATCTGATTTTATGCTTGTTAAACTCTGTAATAATGTCTCCCCTTTTAATGTCATTATGGTACGCAGGGGAATCTGAAATAATCTCTGAAATCAGGGCGCCGGAGTTCAGTCTATGCATGTGAAAATATTTCGCAAGCCTTTCAGTTAAATCCTGGACTTTGATGCCAAGCCACGCCGTATGGACATGACCGTAGTTTATAAGGTCGCTTACAATCCTTTTTGCCCTGTTAATAGGTATGGCGAAACCTATCCCTTCCGCCCCGGAATAGATAGCAGTATTAATGCCTATAAGTTCCCCGTTTATGTTTAGAAGAGGTCCCCCGCTGTTGCCCGGGTTAATGGAGGCATCTATCTGTATAAAATTATGATAAATGCTTTTCTCTGCTCTCACTGATCTATCCACAGCGCTTATTACGCCTGTTGTGACCGTATGGGAAAGCCCGAATGGGTTACCTATGGCGATTACTGTTTCGCCTATCATTAAATCATCTGATCTGCCCATGGTAACTGCTGGTATGGCGGAATCCGTTTCAATTTTCAGTACAGCCAGATCAGATTCCGGGTCTGTGCCTACTACCCTGGCGTCATATTCTTTCTCATTGTCCAAAATAATAGATATCTTAGACGCCTTTACAATGACATGATGATTTGTCAATATATACTTGTGAGTTCCATCTATGATAACACCGGATCCAAGGCTGTTTTTCACATATTGTCTTCTTGGTTCAAAAAAATCCTTGAAAAAATTGTTGAAAAAGTCATCGTTTTCCCGCGAGAAAAAAGGGTTTATTCCCCTTTCTACGATTTTGCTTGTGCTGATATTAACAACAGCCGGACCTACCCTCCTGACTGCCTTTACAATAGCATTCTCCCTTGGAAATCTCTGACCACTCAAGACCTTTGGTGGGGAAATCGCAAATACAAAAAGAATAATTAGAGCAGTCATGGAAACAGATTTTAAGTATTTAATATTATAAACTACTGCATTTACCATAATTATTTTTCTCCAAATTTGACAATCTCGTAAAAAGTATCGAAATCGTCATGCCGGACCCCGTATCCGATACGGGGTCCGGCATGATCCGGCATCCAGAACGTATTGAATTTACTGGATTCCGGCTTTCGCCGGAATGACGGAAAAGAGAATCTTTCGACTTTTTACGAGTCCATCAAATTTAATCTAAAATTTAAAATTTATTTTTTATCCCGATACGCTTGACCATGCCTCCTGCAGGCAAGCTATCGGGATTCGTTTAGCATACAAATTTCAATATACTTCGTTTTTGAAATTTGAGTTTCACGAATAAATCAACTGAATACAACCTTTCCATTATCAATTTCAACCGTAACATCATCCCCATCCGTTATATCGCCGTTTATAATCTTCAATGCCAGCTCGTCTTCGATATAGTGCTGTATTGCTCTTTTTAGCGGCCTTGCTCCATAAACAGGATCAAATCCGACATTCGATAAAAATTCCTTTGCCTGCTCTGTTAATTTAAGTTGTATTTTGCGGTCCCTGAGTCTTTTTATTAACTTATTTATTTGTATATCAACAATTTTTTTTATCTCTGCCTTATCAAGTGAGTTAAATATTATTGTTTCGTCAATCCTGTTTAAAAATTCCGGTTTAAAGGTTTCCCTCAGCATATCCATGACACGATTTTCCATTTCTACTTTATCCCTACCGGAAAATTCTTTTATTATCTGACTTCCAATATTGGATGTCATGATAAGCAAGGTATTTTTAAAATCAATGGTTCTGCCCTTGCCGTCAGTCATTCTTCCATCATCCAGTATTTGAAGAAGTACATTGAATATATCAGGGTGGGCCTTTTCAATTTCGTCCAAAAGAATAACCGAGTAAGGGTGAGTTCTTACTGATTCAGTTAAATAACCTCCTTCATCATATCCTACATAGCCGGGAGGTGCGCCTATCATTCTTGCTACGGAATGTTTTTCCATGTATTCGGACATATCTATCCTAATCATATATTGTTCATCATCAAACATGAACTCCGTAAGTGCCTTTGCCAGCTCTGTCTTGCCTACACCGGTCGGTCCTAAAAATATGAACGAGCCGATAGGGCGATTTGGTTCCTGAAGTCCTGATCTGGCCCTCCGAACAGCATTGGCCACTGCTATTACTGCATTTTTCTGGCCTATTACCCTCTCTTCAATCCTCTCTTCCATCTTCAACAGCTTTTCCCGCTCACCTTCCATCATCCTTTCTATTGGTATGCCGGTCCATTTGGAGATTACCATGGCAATATCTTCGCTGTCCACCTCCTCTTTGAGCATCTTTCTGTTGGATTGAAATTCGTTTAGTCTATCCTTTTCCTCTGTCAGCTTTTTTTCGAGCCCTAAAATACTGCTATATCTTAACTCTGCCGCCTTTGCCAGGTCTCCCTGTCTCTCTGCAATCTGGGCCTCTGATTTAGCGGTGTCTATTTGCTCTTTTGTTGCCCTTATATTTTTGATTATTTCTTTTTCTTTTTCCCAGTGCCTTGTCATCTCATCCAACTGGCCCTTTAAATCTTTCAGTTCCTTTCCAATTTTAGATAGACGTTGCTTAGAGGAATTATCCGTTTCTTTTTTAAGGGCCTCCCTTTCTATCTCAAGCTGGATTATTCTTCGTCTGAAATTATCTATCTCCGAGGGCAGGCTGTCTATCTCTATCCTGAGCCTGCTTGTTGCCTCATCAACTAAATCTATGGCCTTGTCAGGCAGATAACGATCTGTAATATATCGGTTGGAAAGAACTGCGGCAGATACAAGGGCAGAGTCTTTAATCCTTACGCCGTGGTGTACCTCATATTTGTCTTTTATACCCCTTAGTATGGATATTGTATCTTCCACCGTAGGCTCACCGACAACAATGGGTTGGAAACGTCTCTCCAGGGCAGCATCTTTTTCTATATATTTCCTATATTCCTTTATCGTTGTTGCACCTACACATTTTAACTCTCCCCGTGCAAGGGCCGGTTTTAACATGTTAGACGCATCTATTGCACCTTCCGCAGCCCCGGCGCCTACCACTGTATGCAGCTCATCAATAAACAGGATGATCGAGCCCTCCGCCTCTGAAATCTCCTTTAAAAAGGCCTTGAGTCTGTCTTCAAATTCTCCCCTGTATTTGGCCCCTGCTATTAACGACCCCATATCAAGGGATACGACTCTTTTATCTTTCAAGGTTTCAGGTACATCCTCACGGATAATTCGTTGAGCAAGGCCTTCGGCAATGGCAGTTTTTCCAACTCCAGGTTCTCCTATTAAAACCGGATTATTTTTTGTCCTTCTTGAAAGAACCTGAATTACCCTTCTGATTTCATCATCTCGCCCTATTACCGGGTCAAGTTTGTCCTCTTTTGCAATACGTGTAAGGTCTTTACTGAAGCGTTCAATGGCCTGGTATTTATCCTCCGGGTTTGCATCTACCACCCTCTGGCCACCCCTAATATCAATCAGGGATTTTAATATATTGTCTCTTGTCATGCCCTGTGATGATAGAATTTTTGCCGCGTCTCCTTCTCTTTCCTCGACTATTGCAAGGAGAATATGTTCTATACTGACATATTCATCCTTCATTTGAGTAGCCTCTTTTTCCGCCTGGCTAAGCACCTCTTTTGATCGAGACGAAATATAGGCATCACCATACCCAGCCCCACTGACCTTGGGTATTTTATCAAGTTTTTCGTTCAATTCAGAAAGTATATTACCCTCGTTTACACCTATCTTTACGAGCATAGAGGGAATTATCCCGTCTTTCTGTTCCAAAATAGCATATAATAAATGTTCAGGATCTATCTGCTGATGACCCTTTTTGGATGCTAACTCCTGAGAATTCTGCAGGGCATCCTGTGCTTTAAGCGTAAATTTATCAAAACGCATAATTTTTATCTCCTTAATGTATAATTATTCAGTTTCATAGGCAAATAGGGGCAGCCTATATGCCTGAGTGTTTATGTAAAAGTTAATAATGTGTTGTTCGATTGTCAACGACACATCAGGCATAGAATCTCTATTGAAAACCTTAAGTTATATCTACTCAATAAAAGGTTATTCAGTTTGGGCTTGACCTCGAATCTATGCTAAACTATAGTTTTGCACTTTAAAAACTATAAAAGAGACTGGAGGAAATTATGGCTTTAAAAACAGTAGATGAATACAGGGAAAGGGTTTCCAGGCTTAGACCAAGATTTTTCATAGGAGGCAAGAGGGTTGAAAAACTAAACGATCACCCAGTATCAAGGTCTGTCATTGATGCAACTGCAAGGGTTTATGAGCTAACAATGGACCCCGAATACTCTGATATTATGACAGCAAAATCTCAATTTACAGGTGAGACTATAAGCCGGAGTCTTTATATACATCAAAATAGCCAGGATCTTCAAAAACGTTTAGATATGGCGCGGATGAACAGTCAAAAATTAGGTACCTGCAATTACAGGTGCCCAGGCAATGAAATGCTTCCAGGTATTGGAGCTACTACATGGGAGATGGATAAGGAAAATGGTACGGATTATCATAAACGTTTTAACGAATATCTTAAGTATGCCCAGCAGGAAGACCTGGTGGTAAGTGGATCTGTGACAGACACAAAGGGTGACAGGAGTAAACGACCCCTTGATCAAGACCCGGATTCTTATGTGCATGTAGTTGAAAGAAAGAGCGACGGAATTGTAGTATGCGGTGCCAAACAGCATTCTACAGGGGCATATACCGCAGATGAAAATTTGATTTTACCAGGATTATCCTGTCAAAAAGGAGAGGAAGATTATGCCCTTGCATTCGTCGTTCCTAATGGCGCTGAAGGGATAACCTATATAGGGCAGTACAACCCCTATAGTGCAGAGAGGGAATACGCAGAAAATTTGCAATATATGGGCAACCCCATCTATGGTCAAAGAGAGACAGCCCTTATAGTATTTGATAATGTTTTTGTTCCCTGGGAAAGGGTATTTATGTGCGGGGAAATAGACTATACACAAAGATTTATTTCTCGTTTTGCCAAAACCCATAGGATGAATTGCGGAGGGGCATGCAAGGTAGGTTTTATGGATCTCATTATAGGTGCAACTCAACTTATTGCCGAATACCATGGTATTCCAACGAAATCCCATGTTGTGCAAAAGATAACAAGAATGATCCAGCTTAACAACACGTCTCTTGCATGTGCTGTTTCTGCTGCCCATATGGGAAATGAAGATCCTCCCGGTTCCGGTGTTTTTATGCCGGACGAGGCAATGAGCAATCTATCAAAACTAAACACCAACGAAAGCTTTTGGGAGGTATTGGCATTAGCCGGTGACATAGCAGGAGGAATAGCCGTTACCATGCCAAGCGAAATGGATTTGGAAAATCCGGAAATAGGAAAATATGTATCCAAATATCTTAAATCTGCAGTGCCTGCAAAAAAGAGAATGAGAATTTTAAGGTTCCTTCAGAATTGGGTTGCCGGCTTGCATGGAGTAGGGACATACCAAGGCGCCGGCCCGAGTCAGAATGAAATGTTAGTGCTTTATCGCATAACCGATTTAGAGGAGAAAAAAAAGATGGCCGAGGAGCTTGCCAATACTTATTATTAAAAGATGATTGGGGGATTTAGGTAGCATGAAAAGTATCTACTCAGCAAATGACCCCGGCACTTCGTTTCAGTCCAGGGTTATTAATGAAAGAAACTTATAGATCGAATAAGAGATATAAAGACCGTCAGGACAGGGGAATATCTTTTTGAATGGCCGCAAATAATATGCATCATTTCATGGGGTGCAGATAACATTAAGGGCTCACTCAAAAATAACTTCACATTTCAGCCGCCGATGCATCCCGCCTGACTGCGTTGTGAAAACTCGGAATATTCCTGATATTCCTGCGTTTCCACGCCTTGTCAGACGGGCGCCTCAACACCTGAAATTGTGAACTTATTTTTTCGTGAACCCTAAGTATTATCCAAAGGAAAATTTAAAGGTTATTCTATTATGGCAATACCATAAAAGATACACGGTTCTGCTTACCTTTACATAGATAAACAAACAGGTATGCCTTATACACACTCAGACTATGTGTGTTGCGGCCATCCAAAAAGAGATTCCCCTGTCCTGATATATAGGCAATGGTATTTAATATTTAATAATTCCATATAGTTGTGACTTAGTGCCTGGCAAGACACCTGAGTAGTTAACATGAAAAAAATCGTGGAACGATTAACTATGAATGGATAAGATTATATGTAACGTTCACAGATTGAAACTTGAAATTGGAAAATAGAAATTTGGGAGACCTGTCTGCGTCTGCCCGTGCGTCGCACGCAGACAAGCAGGAATGACAGACACGTAAACTCAATCGTCATTTCCGCGGAGGCGGTAATCCGTAGCTATTATCCGAACTTTTTGAGAAGTTACCAAATTTCCAATCCCGCCCTGCGGGACTATTTTCTAATTT
>JAYEMW010000511.1:0-7000 GCA_034718555.1 Thermodesulfobacteriota bacterium | reverse complement strand
TCGCCAAATACCATGTTCCAGGTTTGTGGGTATATGGAAGCTGATCGGTTTTCACATACAAAACGCTTACAAAATGGCTTAAGGTGATAAGAATACAACCTTTGAATCCCGCTGTAAGCGGGAAACCTTTGAACCGTGAACGGTTACAAAATGTGCTTACCATACCATTGGTGTGTACCCATCCTTGATTAGGTTGGAAATCATTTTTCCCACGTACTCAACCTTTATACCAAGTGCGGCTATCTGTTCACCAGTGTTGTTTCTGTCTGCTAAAAATTTACAGGCAACGGCTGCTTCATTTATTGCATGGTAGTCCTTAAGGGATTGCTGAAGAGCGAGGTCCCTAAGCAGAAGCTCCTCGGCCGGACCAAAGAAGAACAGTTTCACTTCTTCCATCCAGCGGTTCTTGACCGTGTTAATAGCGTACATCATTCCAGTGAGAGCCTTTTCCGGATCGGATGTGCTTATGATCACTACAATTTTGTCAGTCATTACCTTACCTTCCTTTTTTATTTACCAGTTTAAAATGGTTCACAAAATATTTTTACGAGATTGCCAAAGCTCAAAAAACTATACACGAAAGCCATCTCTGTCCGCAACGCCTTTTTATTCTCTTTCCTTCAAAAGTAAATTATGATAGGTTTGAAAATCCGAAAAAAGCAACATTAGTTGATTTGTTTTGGCATACAGGCAGGTGAATATCCTGATTAGCTGAAAGATTTTTTCAATTCCATATAAATTATTCTCAATTACAGAAGGAGAGGCGGATGACGAAGCGTGATGATATTAACAAGGTGATTATTATTGGTTCCGGTCCTATAGTAATAGGCCAGGCATGTGAATTTGATTATTCAGGGACCCAGGCGTGCAAGGCACTGAGAAGTCTCGGATATAAGATTGTGCTGGTTAACTCAAATCCTGCAACCATCATGACCGATCCTGGTACGGCAGACATAACCTATGTCGAGCCTCTTACACTTGAGTCTATGACCAAGATTATAGAAAAAGAAAGACCTGATGCCCTCTTGCCGAACCTTGGCGGTCAGTCCGGCCTCAATCTTTCCTCAGAACTTGCCCGAGCAGGAGTGCTCGAAAAGTACGGGGTCCAGGTCATTGGAGTTCAGATCGATGCCATTAAACGCGGTGAAGACCGTCAGGCCTTTAAGGATACCATGAATAGCCTTGGCATTGATATGCCCCGGAGCGCTGTTGCCAACAACTTTAAGGAGGCAGAAAAAATCATAGCAGACATCGGATTCCCTTGCGTTATCCGCCCTGCCTATACCATGGGAGGAACCGGTGGCGGATTTGTGTACAATATGGAGGATTTCCGCACCATTGCCGTGCGAGGACTTCAGGCAAGCTTAGTGGGGCAAATTTTAATCGAGGAATCAGTCCTTGGTTGGGAGGAACTTGAGCTTGAGGTGGTCAGAGACGCCAAAAACCGCATGATCACCGTTTGTTTTATAGAGAATATTGATGCCATGGGCGTTCATACGGGAGACTCCTGCTGCACAGCGCCTATGCTCACAATAGATAAAAAACTCCAGGATCGCCTGCAGAAATACGCATACGACGTTGTAGAGGCTATTGGTGTAATCGGAGGCACTAACATCCAGTTTGCCCATAATCCGGAAACAGGCCAGATTGTAATAATAGAAATAAACCCCCGCACCTCCCGCTCATCGGCGCTGGCATCAAAGGCTACGGGTTTTCCAATAGCCTATATCTCCTCCCTGCTTGCAGGCGGGCTTTCTATGGATGAGATCCCGTACTGGCGGGATGGCACATTAGAGAAATACACCCCATCAGGAGATTACGTGGTAGTTAAATTTTCCCGATGGGCATTTGAAAAATTTGAAGACCTTGAAGATAAGCTTGGCACACAGATGAAATCTGTAGGCGAGGTTATGAGCATAGGTAAAAACTACAAAGAGGCCTTCCAGAAATCAATCCGCTCCAGAGAAGACGGCCGCCATGGCCTCGGATTTGCCAGGGATTACAATGATAGGCCATTGGAAGATTTAATGACAATGCTGAGTGAACCATCGAGTGAGCGCCAATTCATCATGTATGAGGCCCTTCGAAAGGGGGTCGATCCTTATGTTCTTTTCAAGAAGACCCATATAAAAATGTGGTTCATTGAACAGATGAAAGAGCTTGTAGAACTGGAAGAGAAAATTCTTCAATACAAGGGTGGGGAACTACCGGACGAATTGCTTATTCAGGCTAAAAAAGACGGATTCGCTGACCGTTATCTATCTCAGATCCTCTCAGTTTCTGAGAGAGATATTCGTGAAAGGCGTAAAAAACTTGGCATTGTTGAGGGATGGCATCCGGTGCCGGTCAGCGGAGTTGAGAACGCCTCTTACTATTATTCAACCTACAATGCCCCTGATGCAACTGAGGTCTCGCCAAATCATAAAGTCATGGTCCTTGGGGGCGGGCCAAACAGAATCGGCCAGGGAATTGAATTTGACTACTGTTGTGTTCATGCAGCATTTGCGTTGCGGGACGATGGAATAGAGTCCATAATGGTTAACTGCAACCCTGAGACAGTTTCCACGGACTATGATACGTCTGACAAATTATATTTTGAGCCTTTGACTGTGGAAGATGTACTGAGCATATATGAGAAAGAGAAACCGGATGGGATTATATGTCAATTCGGCGGGCAGACCCCTTTGAATATCGCATCAGAGCTTGAAGAAGCCGGCGTTAAGATTGTCGGCACCTCAGTTGATACAATAGAGCTCGCTGAAGACCGGGACCGCTTCCGTCAAAAGATGGGTAAGCTTGGCATACCGCAACCGGAGAGCGGCATGGCCAGCACCCTTGATGAGGCAACTGCAATTGCCGATAAGATTGGCTATCCACTGATGGTTCGGCCATCATTTGTGTTGGGTGGGCGTGGAATGGAGGTTGTTCATGATGAAAATATGCTCAAGAAATACGTTACAGCGGCTGTCGATGTTTCACCAGAGCGACCGATACTTATAGACAGGTTCCTGGAAAATGCCATTGAAGCGGAGGCGGATGCTATTGCGGACGGAACTGACGCATTTGTTCCAGCGGTTATGGAACATATTGAAAATGCCGGAATACATTCCGGTGACTCTGCTTGTGTTATCCCTCCAATAAGTATACCTCCGATGCATATTGAAACTATTATAGAGTATACCCGTAAAATAGCCATAGAATTGAATATAGTCGGTCTTATGAACATACAGTATGCAATACACAATGATACGGTTTATATTTTAGAGGCTAATCCCAGGGCCAGTCGAACAGTGCCGCTTGTAAGCAAAGTTTGCGGCATATCAATGGCCCGTGTTGCCACCCAGATTATGATGGGAAGGAAACTGAAGGATTTGAACATAAAAAACAGGCCCCTGCCACATTACGGAGTGAAAGAGGCTGTTTTTCCATTTTATTTTTACCCGGAGGTTGATCCTGTTCTCGGTCCAGAGATGAAATCAACCGGAGAGGTGCTGGGGATGTCGGAATCCTTTGGAGTGGCATTCTATAAGGCCCAGGACGCTATTCAGTCCCGCTTGCCCTTAGAAGGTAATGTACTTATCACAGTTGCCGATAATGACAAACCAGCAATTATTGAGGTTGCAAGGCGTTTCTCCAAAATTGGGTTTAAAATTTTGGCCACCAGTGGCACACACGAATTTCTTAGTGAAAACGGCATTGAATCCGATCATGTAAACAAAGTTTACGAAAAGCGTCCACATATCACCGATATTATAAAAAACGGCGATATCCAGATGGTGGTTAATACACCTCGGGGCAAGACAAGCAAGGCAAACGATGCATACATACGCAAGTCATCTATCATACACAAGGTTCCTTACGTTACCACGGTGGCAGCCGCATTAGCCGCTGTCAGGGGCATTGAAGCGTTTAAGGCAGACACATCCGAGGTAAAATCATTGCAGGAGCATCATTCCGGCATAGGCTTGTAAGAAACTAAAATGAGCCCTAAACTTCTTAAACTTGTACTAAATTTATACCCGCCCTACTGGGGAACAGGAATTTTTGTCAGCAGAGTGTCTGCTGATTATAAAGAAATCATCGTTTATATGAAAATGAGATGGTATAACCGCAATTATGTTAATACCCATTTCGGCGGCTCTTTGTATGCAATGACGGATCCTTTCTTTATGGTAATGTTGATTCAGGTTTTGGGGAAAAAATATATCGTCTGGGATAAGGCGGTCCATATTGATTTTATCAAGCCGGGGAGGGGAAAAGTAACGGCAAGGTTCATTATCAAAGAAGAACAAATTGATAATATTCTGGAAAAGACTGCTGATGGACAAAAATACCTTCCGGAATTTTTAGTTGATATTAAGGATGAGGCAGGTGATACAGTGGCAAGGGTGACTAAGAAGCTTTATATTCGCAAAAAACCATAATAATGGAAATCAACATGTACAGACTGTTTATCGCCCCCTCCGATTAATCCCCATAAGCGCTAAGTTGTCTTGTAGTCATACACAGGTTACATCTATACCGTAGGGGGTTTTTGAAAGATGAACGTCCAACATCGAATCCCGCTACCAGCGGGAAACGTCCAATCACGCCGAGGCGTGATTGGACAAGTTTTAACCATCTCTGGGTTTCCCTAAGTTCTTTTAATGAGATGCTTGCCCTTGTTTTTGTCTTAAGATTCATGATTCGATGTTGGACGTTCGATGTTCGATGTTTATCTTTTCAGGTAAATCCCCCTCAATCCCCCTTTTCTAAAGGGGGAAGCTACATGAATGCCCTGCCTTATTGAGAAGTTACGAATGCCTGAAACAAAAGGGGTTATTCCACATGGAACAGAAATAACCCCTTTGTGTTTACCCTTTAATAATCCTTGGAATCATCATGTGGTGTTGCGGACAGATAGATACTGGATTTTGATAAGCGCATCCGGCAAATGCAACAATATAGTTTCTCAAATCAGGGAAAGACACGATTTCATCTACAAAGCCCTTCTGAGCGCAATAGATAGGCCTTGAGTTATCATAGTATTGCTGGGCCAGATCATTCATCTTATCAATGACCGGCTGGAGAGGACGACCAGCATCTTCTTCCTTAACCAGTCTTCTTGAAAATGAGGCAGCGGCTGCGGTCTCACCATGCATCACATATATTTCAGTTGTAGGAGTCCCTAATGTGAATGCATTGTGGTTATTGGCGGTTGGTCCGCCCATGATGTAATGGGCTGCTGCTGTTCCTTTTCTTATAACAATACATATTTGCGGCACATCCGTTTGTTCTATTGAATAAATCAGAGATTGACCCAGACCTAACAGTTCGGCCTTTTCTGCAATATCCCCCACATCAATCCCTGATGTGTCCTGAAACCAGACTATCGGTACCCTGTCCCTGCCGCACAGGGTAACAAATTCATTCATTTTAATCAGACCCTGGCGGTAAAGTTTCCCGCCAATGCCAAGATAGTCCGCATATTCAGGGTAGCCTTTGCCCAAAAACCCCTGGCGATTGCCGATAAAACCTACAAGCAGGCCGTCTATTTTTGCCAGGCCTGTATAAACCTCCGGGCCATAGTCAGGTCTGAACTCCATATGTTCACTATTGTCAAAGATGCGGGCCAGCATCTCATCAAAACTATAACTTCTCTTCTGGTTAAATGCTACAATCTCGTTAATATCATCACCTGAGAACTGAGGATCTTTTGGCTCTGCAACGCGAAAGAAATCAAGGTCATATGCCGGCATCATATCCATATATTTTTTCAAGGCATCAAGCACACCCTGCTCTGTGTCATAAACCTCTTTGAAAAAGCCTGTTTCATTATAATGAATAGGCACACTACCTGGGGGCACCTGTTTGAAATGGCGCGTCGCCTCAATTAATGACTCCGCCCCTTCTTCATCAAAAAAACCTTTGGGGCTCATCCCGCCAACAATACCTCCGCCACCTACGGCAATATTTGCAGCCTTATGGGCAAGAAGGATTGTAGGGCTTATGCCCTGATATCCACCACCTGCAGGGTTAGTGCCGTATATGCCTGCAAGAATCGGAACGCCAAGTTTTTCCAGTTCAGCATGGCGATAAAATGTGGTGCCGTTTCCCCTTCTGTTTGCATAGACCTCATGCTGTTCAGGAAGCTTGACTCCACTACAATTTACAAGCCATACCAGAGGAACGTGAAGCCTTTTGGCGATGTCCGTAACCCTTAGCTGATTATCCGCCTGACCTGCGATCCATGCGCCTGCCATAACCTTATTGTCAAACCCGACAACTACGGCCCATTTCCCATTTATCTTTGCAAGTCCGTCAATAACCCCGGTTGTGCCCTCCTCATTAAACAGCGGGTTGTATAATGTATGAAGGGGATTCCAGGTTCCAGGATCAATGAGCGCATCAATTCTTTCCCAAACAGTCATTTGACCTCTCTTCTTAATCACCTCCACAGGTATGCCGGCATTTTTTACCGCCTCTACGGCCTCGGCTACCTCTTTTTCAACTTCCTTGATTTGTGCTACATTTTCTTTTGCGTTTCCCCTTTGACTGTCTGAAAGGGGTTTCCCTAACGGGGTCATTTTTTCAAAATAAGGTTTCATGTTTTCCTCCGTTTAATAATTATAATCCAATAATATTTATGTTTTGTTTTCATGCCGTAGTATTCAAATCATCCCAATAACCATTAAAAATCAAAACACTAATCGCCCACCAACTTTGAACTTTTACAAATGCTTCATACCTTTAACAGTTTATAAAAATAAATTCAATAAGGTACTTCACCTAAAAGCAATAAAAATGTACCTAATTGTATTCTGGGGGAAAACTTATTTCAAACGTTACCTTGCCTCAAAATGCAAATTATTTTGTGTGATTGATGTCAATACGTTTATCTGATGTTATGGCCTCCCATATTTGGCTGGCAACAGGCGGGCACCCTGTTACCTTTAATCCATTGGCAGCATCTGGAGTAGCGCAACTGCAATTACCGACATAGATAGTGCCCTCCGGGCAA
>JAYEMW010000510.1:0-7003 GCA_034718555.1 Thermodesulfobacteriota bacterium | reverse complement strand
CGAAAAATCGCACAAAAAAGGGCAATCGATTCACTCAGCCGTGTTATGGGGAGAGGGAAATGGGGCGCAGGACTTTTGCTCGAAAATACTGCGGGCGAAAGAGGCGACATTTCATCAACCATAGAAGATCTTGCCGAGATTCTGGGCGGTGTGAACAGTGTTGGGATTTCAGGGATATGTTTTGATACTTGCCATGGATTCTCAGCCGGCTATGATCTGCGTAGACCTGAGACCATTGATTCTCTTTTAGATAAAATAGAAAGGTATATAGGTTTTGATAAGGTGAAACTTATTCATTTTAATGACTCTAAGAGAGATTTGGGTGCTCGTGTTGACAGGCATGAACATATTGGAAAAGGGAAGATTGGTATTAAGGGATTTCAAATATTTTTCGGAAGAGAAGAGATCAGGTCTATTCCCCTGATACTTGAAACTCCAAAAAAGTCCCTGGAAGACGATAAACAAAATCTTGCCGTGGCAAGAAAAATTCTCAGTGGCATCTCCAAAGATTCACAAAAAGTTAAGCAAAATAGCTGAAAGGGATTTTAATAATTTTCCCAAAAGAATTAACGGTTTAATAGGCATAAAAAGCAAAGGTAGTTTTATGGGTCTTTGATGGGCCGTGGGAGGATCGAACTCCCGACCAACGGATTAAAAGTCAGTTTCCTCTGGGCTCCCTAACCTCCTCAAATTATTACAACCAACTGATATCATTAACTTTCTTATTATCACATTTTTTCATATAATATCATCTTTTAGCAGATATTACAAAGTTTTTCTCACACAAATTCACACACAGAAAAATCGTTGATAATTCAATTCAGTACCCTTGAGAGTTATTTAGAAAAACCTCGCTACTTCTTATACATTGGATAAATGAAAATCAATTATCTTGACATTACTAAAATTATATTCTAATAGTGTAAATGATGTCAAATAGAATATAATTACTTAATGCACATTCACTTAAAATTATGACCAAAATAAAGGGTATAACCATCATCTTCTGACATCCATAATAAAACTAAATCATTTATAATACATTTTTTAATCATAAAAACAGACAATGATTATACACTGGGCATGTAACCCAAGGGGCGGAGCTGTATTTTTGAAAAATGAAGTAATAATGCAAA
This sequence comes from Thermodesulfobacteriota bacterium, assembly GCA_034718555.1. Taxonomy (GTDB): domain Bacteria; phylum Desulfobacterota; class DSM-4660; order Desulfatiglandales; family B25-G16; genus M55B121. The sequence goes on along the minus strand of JAYEMW010000510.1, from coordinate 5,867 downwards.
TATTGTAGGATTGTCCCCAAGGTCCACTGATCAGAAAAAAGCAACAAAAAATCCTTAGCGTACTTGGCCTGCCCCGTAGCTCCAGCAGATGGTACTGGGGACTAATAAAATGGAGTTAGTCCAGTTAGTCAAGGACCCCATTCTTTGAAATGCTTCCTAAGGACAATATGCTCCTTTCCGCTGCAGGCGGATTGCAATTTTCTCTCCTTCATCTGGAAGGAGAGAAAGCAACAAAGAAATCCATCAAATCCTGAAAATCCTGTCTAAAAAACAACCTTTGCGCTATTCGCGCCTTAGCGGTTTAGCCAGTTCAATCCCGGAGGGCTATTTAACAGGGGTTCAAAAAAAGGGAATAATTCAACAAATTCAAGAATGTCCCCCATTTCTACACATCAAATTCAAGGATGTTCCTGATTCCATGAAATGGATGTCCCCCATATCACACTTCATTTTGATTTATCAGCAGGATGATGATAACATTACAATAAATCACGGAACGCTTGGTAAAATAACAAAGATATAAATGTCGAAAGGTAAAGGTGGTGGATGAAATGCGTAACAGATTAAAAGAGATGGATAGGGTTGAACTGGTCAACCTGGAACGCTTGGCGTATGTATTGAAAGGACTCAGTGCAGCAGAGTTTGAGACCTTAGAAATCCTACTAGACAAAGACTCATCTGAAACCATCAATGAATCACTTAAGGAACTGAAGGCGGGGGAAAGGATACCAATTGATGAGTGGTAGGAGATATCAGGTCTTCATGGCTCCTTCTGCCTATAGGCGATATAAGAAGTTTGATGCTGGTTTGCAGCAGAAAATTAAAGAGGAAGCAAAGGAACTGTCCGAAGACCCCCACATTTATGAGGAATTTAAAGGGCCTTTGATAGGTATCAGATCTTATCATTTCGACTATAGTAAGACACAATATCGGATTGCATATCGAATCCTTGAAGACAAAAAGGAAATCGAGGTTGTCTTAGTTAAATCCAGAAAAGGTTTCTATCAGACCTTAAGGCGGATCATAAAATCTAGCTAAAACCAAAGATCCAGATGGTGAGGCCTTTTTCATGAGCAAACTCGAGGATTTTATTTTTCAATAGACAATTTTACCCCGTTCAATTGATGTTAATAACAGCGTAGCGAATTTAACCGGGAAGTCAGTCTTCCTTCAATCTCATTGAGATACTTATTTACAAATGGACGTCCTTTAAATCACACTTAAATCACAACGCTCCCACCGCTCTAAACGCTGCACACGGTGTAGAGAGGAAAGTTAAAAACTTAACAGCGTTATATATTAAAACAGAGAAAACAAAACATTATATAATAGCATACAAGAAAATATTTAATTATCTTGTAAAAAAATTATAGACTTGTTAAGAAAAAAATTGAATAAATAAGGCAAGTTAGGCGAGAGAGCCCGATTACGAACGTTGAGGCCATTAAGGATCTCGTGGGGGACAATACAGGGCCTTTCACTGAATTTTGTAATCTGGATAAGGGATGATTGGTGACTACCTTGGTGTAGTATGCCTGATAATGATAACGATTAGGTACAAAGTTTGCAAAAAGTGAGAGACTCGCCGCATAAAATGGCTATTTCCAGGCATATAGCTAACATTAGAGTTATACACAAAATAAGCCATATCTCGTAACTCTCTGTGACCCCGAGCACTAAATTCAGAGGACTCATAATAACTTATAATCTTATGACCGTCCCCCTTTTTTTTATGAATCTGAGTAGTTGCAAATGAAAATAATATTCAGCAGACATGCCAAAAGACAGATGAAATGGAGAAAAATAACCGAGAAAGAAGTGAAAAATCGGCTATAGGTGATCCTGACATGTTGGAGGAAACGATAAAAGGAAGAAAAAATGCCTTTAAAATCATAGGAGGCAGGCATTTAAAGATAAGATACAAGCCTGAAGACGTGATTCTAACCGTCATAACGGCGATGGTAAAAGGAGAATAATTTATGAAAATAGAATACGATAATGAGATTGATGCCCTGTATATTCGGTTGCAGGAAAAATATGTGGAGCGAACAGTGGAAATAGAGGAAGGATTAAATATCGACCTTGACAAATCCGGGAAGATGATCGGGTTAGAGGTGCTGGATGCCGCGGACTGGTATTCTTTGGCTGACATTTTCAATATTTCGACTGAAAATCTAATACTTGAAAAGGCATTGATGAAGAAAGTGGTTTGAAACCCAGTCTGAACTTTTTTGAGCTTTGCCTGCCCCGTGAAATGCGGAGCATATTTCACTGGGGAGCTTTAATCTTTGAGCTTTTACGCTTTCACCTTTGAGCTTCGAGCTAACATGCTTTGAGCTCTCATGAGTAGTTAAAGATAAGTCAACCGAAGATTTGACCCCCAAACACACATATTTGAAAATTATAATGTAACCCAAGGAGCTGAGCTATGCGGCCCTAAGCAAGCAGCCAAGTAGCGTTTGTCAAGAGGAAAGATTCGACCCTTCTCTTCTTGCGGCTATGCACCTCTCCTCCCTTGGAGATTTTTGAGTTGATAGAAAGGAGGAACTTTATGAGCCATCAAATCATAGAAGCAATTATCGTAGACGGCCAGATTAAGTATGCTAACAAGAAATTACCCCCTGGAAAGATGAAGGTTCATCTAATTTATGATGCTGAAGAAAATTTAGCAGAAACCGATGTGGCCAAAATAGTTGCAGAAACATCAGGAATATATAAAGATATTAATGTAGAAGCTGAGTCAGGTAAATTAAGATTAGATTGGGAGCGGAATGTTAACAACTAAATATCTGATAGATACAAATATTCTTATATATCACACTAAAGGTTCACAGGTTACCTTTAAGTTTTTGAGTAATCTCATTGATCAGCGTGCACTTAATATTTCAATCTTGACAAAAATCGAATTTCTTGGATGGGATAAACATACTCCTGATGGATTCGAAAAATGCAATAAGTTGATGGAATCTGCGAATATTTATCCCGTTGATGAAGAAGTTGCAAACAGGGCTATCGAATTAAAAAGGAAAGTGAATATTAAGCTCGCAGATGCCGTAATAGGTGCAACAGCACTTATAAACAATTTGAAACTGGCAACAAGAAATGTAGCTGACTTTAAAAAAATAGCAGGACTGGATGTTGTAAATCCGTTTGATTAACGCCAGATTATCATCGACTTTTGTAAATACTCTTGATTATGCGCTTTGCGCCTTGCTCTATGCCCCTTGCGCTTAGCAGCCAGAAAAGTCAGTTAGTTCTTTAAGGATGCCCCATCCCTCAGCAGTAGCCCGTCAGGGCTTGTGTTTTTCCTGATTATCCGCTTGCCCTGTTAAATTTTTGATAGTAACAGTTTACCAGGTTAAATTGATGTCAATCACAGCGCAGCGCATTTAACAAAGGTGAAACGTATTTATCTGGGGTTCTGATCAGAAAAAAGCAACAAAAAATCCTTAGCGTACTTCGCCTGCCCCGTACCTCCGGAAGATGGTACTGGGGGCCTTTACGGTTCAAATAAAAGGAATAAGTCAACGAATTTAACAACCCTAAGATTCAAAAAGGAAAGAGAAACGCATAAAATCATGGGCGTCCCCTTGGATTACGAATAAGTGACAACTGAAAAAAATGTTAATTTTTTTAATGGATGGGTGTTTTTTCTCTTGCCTGCCCGCCTTCTTTGTGGCGGGACACGCCCTTTAATGGGTGACACCCATATCTTCCCCCATATCTTCCCCCATATCTTCCCCCATATCTTCCCCCATATCTTCCCCCATATCTTCCGTCACAGGTCTTTTAAGCTTTATTTTCAAAGTATGGTGGGTTATAATATAGTAGCTATAAAATTTGATGGAGGTTTATCATGGAAACACAATTTGTGACAGACGTACAAGGCAATAAAACAGCAGCCATTATTCCCTTTGAAGAGTGGGAGCGAACAGAGAAGGCAAAAGATATTCTTGAGCATGTCTATCTTGCCGGAATTATAAAAGAACGCAGAGGTAGCAAACCAACCCTTAATCTGGATGATTTGATAGACGCAGAGGGCTTAACCCGTGCCGACTTGGAAAGTTGAACTGATTCCAGAGGCCGATGCGGATTTTAATGGGCTGGATGGCAGTGTAAAAAAGCAAATTTTGAAACAGCTTGTCAAGTTGGAGCAGAATCCAAAATATGGTGTTCATCTTGGCAACAAAGCCGGCATTAACCTTAGAGGCTATTCTAAACTGTACGCAGCCAGCAAACAAATCAGGATTATCTATCATGTAAGTGGACAAACCATTAAAGTTATTGCAATCGACAAGCGGGAAGATATGGAAGTATACCGAATAGCATTGAAAAGAATTCTGCCAGTGAAATCAAATTAAAACGTTATTTTTTACTCCTTTTTTCCACACTTGGCCGATGCAAAAATCCTTTCATACCCGAGGCTCAAGCGACTAAGTCATTTTCCGCTGCAGGCGGATTGCAATTTTGTCTCCTTCATCTGGAAGGAGAGAAAGCAACAAAGAAATCCATCAAATCCTGAAAATCCTGTCTAAAAAACAACCTTTGCGCTCTTTGCGCCTTAGCGGTTCAAAAAAAGGGGGAATAAGTCAACGAATTCAAGATGCCCCCAAGATCCACACAGAAAAAATATGTTGAAGATGAGTTGATACAGAAGGTTATGTTATGGGTATAATAAAGATCGAAGATGTACAAAATAAAATCGTAGAAATTCAGGAGCAGAAGGTTCTTTTGGATAGCGATGTTGCCGAACTTTACGAAGTGGAGACAAAAAGAATTAATGAAGCGGTGAGAAATAATCCCGATAAATTTCCTCATGAATATATTGTTGAACTTACTAAAAATGAATGGGATTTATTGAAGCCGAAAATTTCGACTTCAAAAAGAGGTGGTAAGGTTAAGACTCCCAAAGCCTTTACTGAAAAAGGCTTGTACATGTTAGCAACAATTTTGAAAAGTAAAGTTGCCACTCAAACTACGATTGCAATCATAGAAACTTTTACAAAAATAAGAAGACTTACAAGTACGATAAAGGAATTATCAACGACTCAAGAAAAACCCAAGCAAAAGAATCTTATGAAAAAAAGTGGAGAGATTATCGCTGAACTCCTGGATGACGACCTGCAAACAAACGACACAGAAACATCAATAGAACTGAACTTCGCTGTTTTGAAATTCAAGCACACGATTAAAAAGAAAAATAAATGAGAAAAGTTCGCATCATAACTGGAATCCGGGCTGAATGTGGCCTCCTCTTCTGGCTTGTGAAAGAGATTCATTTACCATAAGTTGACCCTGCGCGTTTGCTCTTGTAATCGTAAATCGTTTTGGAACCAACGACCCCTTTTAGGGGACTCATAATAACTTATAATCTTATGACCGTCCCCCTTTTCCCATTCTAATGCTTCATAAGGACAATATGCTCCTTTCCGCCGCAGGCGGACTGCAATTTTCTCTCCTTCATCTGGGAGGAGAGAAAGCAACAAAGAAATCCATTAAATCCTGAAAATCCTGTCTAAAAAACAATCTTTGCGTACTTCGCGCCTTAGCGGTTCACCCAGTTCAATCCCGGAGGGCTATTTAACCGGGGTTCAAAAAAAAGGAAATTAATTCAACGAATTCAACAACGTCCCTAAGATTCCCGGCGTGTTAAAGATAAAATAAGAAAAGACAAAAAGCTTGAAAGAAAGATCTCAAAGATTGAAGAAAGGATAAAAACGTGAAGAATGAAGATCTGTTTCTTGACAATAAGAAGGATGTCGCTGTAAAGATAGCAGATATGGAAATATGAAACAACCCATTAAGATCTTAATAGGAGGAAATAATTATGGATGTGCATAATTTGATAGAGGTAAAGTCTGATGTAA
>JAYEMW010000509.1:0-7102 GCA_034718555.1 Thermodesulfobacteriota bacterium | reverse complement strand
TTTCCCCAGGGTCGTAATAGGTATCCAGTACCCATGCCGCCATGGGCTCGGCCATGCTTGGAAAACCGGGCAGAAAATATCCATCATTGATAGAAAAGCCGGGGACTTGATTAACTGGATTGGGGATAAGGATTGAACCCTCAGGAAATTCAACCATTTTCAGAACTGCACCCTTTGCCCTTTTTCCAAAACGACCTTTCAATATATTCACACCTTCCTCGTGGTATTCAAGGCCAAGATTAAAGACCTTGGCCGCACAATCACGGGTATAGTCATCAGGTGTAGATCCAATCCCGCCGCAACAAAAAAATGGCTCCGGTCTTTTTATTGCCCATCTTAATTTTTCCACAATCAGTGCAGGGTCATCAATAATAATGATTGAATATATTAAAGGATAATTTCGTGCAAAAAGCAGTTTTTTTGTATTCTCAAAATGCCTGTCTTGCACCCTGCCATCCAAAATTTCACTGCCGATTATAATTAAGCCAAAGCCTGATGGAATAGATTTCTTAAACATACATCTCCTTTTTTATCGGGAATCCTTTTAGCCTGTTAACGCTTATCATATATCATTTGAAATTTTAAGCAGAAATTGGTATCTTCAGCAAAAAATGGACTTTTTAACCTATTGCCAACAATAAAAACCATGACAAACAATACCTTTGCAGAAATAAACCTAAATAATCTTGTATCAAACGCGTACGCCATAAAAAAAATGGTTTTCCCTTCAAAGGTCATTCCCGTTGTAAAGGCTGATGCCTATGGCCACGGCGCTGTTCCCGTGACTAAACGCCTCACAAGAGAGGGATTTAATATTTTTGCAGTATCTCAGCTTAAGGAGGCCATGGAGTTAAGGGAAAGCGGGATTAATCATCCCATACTGATTTTTGGAAGGTTATTTCCAGATGAAATATCAATTGCAATCAGGGCGGGTTTTCGAATCACTATCTTTGGAAAAGAAGACATACAATGGATTGAGGATTCCAAAGAGGAATTACCTGCTTTTGTTCACGTAAATATCGACACAGGCATGGGAAGGGCCGGTGTTATTATAGATCAAGAGACAGATTTTTTTGACCGTCTCATAAACTCGAAATATTGCATCTGGGAAGGTTTATACAGCCATTTTTCTACATCGGACGAAAAGGATAAAGCCTATGCCGATATTCAGTTGTCTCGATTCCGAGAAATTTTATCATTAATTAAAAAACTCAATAAAAAACCTTCGATTATTCACATGGCCAACAGCGGGGCTATCCTGAATCTTTCTGATAGTTATTTTGATGCTGTACGGCCTGGAATCTTAATGTACGGACATTATCCCTCTTTAGAGACATCCCATTCTATCAGCCCCAAGCAGGTAATGAGTCTAAAGACAACCGTATCCCAGGTAAGGAAATTACCGGCAGGTTTTCCTGTCAGTTATGGTCGAAAATGGGTCACTAACAGCCCAACAAAGATTGCTGTTTTACCAATAGGTTACGCAGACGGCATTAGCCGGAGACTGACTAACAGGGGAGAGGTTCTTATCCGTGGAAAACTATACCCAATGGTAGGGACTGTGACTATGGACTATATTATGATCGATGTGGGAAATGACCTAATTAAAACCGGCGATGAGGCAATGCTTTGGGGTGAATCTTCACAGGGGGAAATTAAGGCCATAGAAGTTGCAGAAAAAATAGGCACCATACCCTACGAGCTTACTTGCAACGTTTCCAGGCGGGTCAAGCGTGTATATATAGGTAATTACTGATAAATTTGAAATATTTATAAAAACAATTTAGCTACTCGGCAACAGACTCCGGCGCTTCGTTTTTGTGTTATAAAGTAAAATAATAAATAATATGTGGAAAATAATTTCAGGTATATTTTTAGGATGGACCTTAGGCAGCAATGACTCTGCAAACATATTCGGCACTGGTGTTGCCGCACAAATTATTAAATATAAAACAGCTATTGTCCTTATCTCCATATTTGTGATATTGGGGGCAATATTTGAGGGAGAAAAATGCTTTGCCGCCCTTGGAAAGCTCTCTGATTTGACGTCTGAAAGCGCATTCTTTACCGCCCTTGCAGCAGGCCTCACCATGTTTATCTTAACGTATCTTGCCCTGCCGTGCTCCACATCGCAGGCCATTGTCGGCGCTATTTTAGGTGCAGGCATTGTGTCAGGGACGGCTGATTTCTCAAGACTATACAAAATCATGTTATGCTGGATATTGGCGCCTATATCGGCTGGTGTTATCAGCTTCATGCTTTATCACATTATTGGGTTTTTTTTCGAGAGATATATAATTGACCCAAAAAGACGATCTTTTTTTATATTCTGGGGGCTTTTGTTTGCGGGATGCTTTGGAGCATTTGCCCTGGGATCAAATAACGTTGCCAATGTAACGGGCATATTCGTGGGGTCAGGATTACTGACACCATTTGAAGGCGTGCTTATAGGTGGGCTGAGTATTGCCGGTGGTGTTTTGACTTACAGCAAAAAAGTAATGATGACAGTAGGCAGGGAAATTACACGAATGGATGAATATTCCGCTTTCATTGCCGAATTGTCAGAGGCAATAACAGTGGAAATATTTACCCATGTGGGTGTTCCTGTGTCAACTTCACAGGCAATCGTTGGAGGCGTTGTAGGCGTGGGGATGGTGAAAGGCGCAAGAACCGTAAATAAAAATACTGTAATTAATATAGTCATAGGTTGGATATCCACCCCGGTTTCAGCAGGGGTCATATCTTATCTTTTGGCCAAGATATTTATTTAAGAATGTAATGATAATCTTAAAAAGAGGTACACGAATATGTTATATAAAAAAGAAAAAGAGGTTAATGAATTAATATTAAAACACCTTGAAAAGGTAGATGAGTGCCTGAAGACGGCGCTGGTAACAGTTGAAAAATATATAGACGGGGAGATTGAAGAGGCAAAGGCCTTGGCGAAAAAGGTGGACCTTATTGAAACAGAATCTGATTTTATTAGACATGAAGTAATTAATAAGATGTATTCCGGTGCCTACCTTCCCCTGCTGAGGGAAGATATCCTGCATCTTTTAGAGCATTTAGATAAGATAGCAGATGGGGCTGAGTCATGTTGCGATTTTTTTCTCGATCAAAGGCCTGAAATACCTGATGACTTAAAACAAAAATTTTCCAATGCCATGAAGTATTCCATATCCTGTTTTAAACCTCTAAGGGATGCTATTGTATTCTTTTTTACTGATAAGGTTGATATAGAAACTATCCGGGAATTGGTAAAAAAGGCAGGGGTTTTAGAATCTGACGTAGATAAACACGAGTGGGATATAACCAGAGATATCTTTAACACAGATTTAGACTATGGCCACAAGATTCATCTGAGACTCTGCATTCAAAGGATAGTCGAAGTATCTGACAGGACTGAAGATGCGGCAGATCAATTAGAGGTCACGATGATAAAAGGCGGGATATAATTCCGTAACCGTTCAATGTTGACAATGGGCACATAAATTAGCGAGGAAAGTATGAAATTATTTGATTTCTTTTTGAGAAAACAGAAATTAATAGAAGAATTGATATTTAGCTATCTTGATGAGTGGCAACTATGCCTTGAAGATTTCAGGAATGCAATGAATGTTTACTTGACCGATGGTCTTGGAGAGAAATTTTCTTATTATGTTGAACACACCCATAAAATGGAATCCCAGGCAGATGACATTAGAAAGAAGATTGAATGGGAAATGTATTCAAAGGCCTTACTCCCTGAGTCAAGGGGGGATCTTCTTGGATTTTTAGAGACAATGGATAAGATACCTAACAAAGCCGAGTCAGTTCTTTATCAAATTCAACTTCAAAGGCTTTCATTGCCGGAAGAATTGACTAAAAACCTGGAACGGATTGTTGATCTTTCCTGTGAATCAATTTATCTTGTTTATGAGGCAGCATCAAACTTTATAAGCCAAAAAGGGGAGATTTACAAGCTTGCTGATGATATTGATATTAAAGAAAGTGAATGTGATCACGCAGAAAGGGATACTATAACAAAGATATTTTTGATGGATATCGACAGCGCAGAAAAAATTCTTTTAAAAGAGCTTGTCATAGAACTTGGGGCCATTACAGACAGGGTGGAAAATGTTGCTGCAAGGCTTACTATATTAAGCGTAAAGAGAAGGGTTTAGATGTCATATCTTATTACAGCCCTGTATCTTGGATGGTCCCTTGGGGCAAATGACGCCGCTAATATCTTTGGCACAGCAGTCTCCTCTAAGATGGTCAGGTTTACAACTGCCATAATACTTTCCTCTATCTTTGTTATTCTGGGATCCATTATTGAGGGAAAAAACGGAATAGAAACTATTAGCAGTATATCTGCCATGGACCTAACTACAGCAGGAATTTCATCACTTGCCGCTGCCATATCAGTAACAATCATGACAATGCTGAAACTACCGGTATCTACATCCCAGGCAGTAGTTGGTTCTATAGTTGGCGTTGGAATTATGCAGAAGTACATCGCCCTGACCGGACTTGGTAAAATTCTCGTATGTTGGATAGGAACGCCAATTGGCGCATGCATAATAAGCATGATATTATATCTATTGCTTGCAAAATTTTTAAACAGACTAAGGCTATCCATATGGGACTATGATTTTGTAATGAGGGCCGGTCTTATTATTACTGGATGCTATGGCGCTTATGCCCTTGGCGCAAATAATGTTGCCAATGTAACAGCAGTTTTTTATGGAGCCGGGCTTCTTTCTTTAGAGGCCGCTGCTCTTATTGGAGGGGCAAGCATCGCCCTTGGTATTTTAACTTTCAGCAAGGGTGTTATGAATACCGTTGGAAAGGGTATTGTAAAACTCGATGCATACTCTGCCTTTATTGTAGTATTATCCAATGCAATAACCGTTCATATATATGCCGGCATCGGCGTGCCAGTATCCACCTCCCAGGCGGTTGTTGGGGCGATCTTGGGAATCGGACTCTTAAAAAGGGCGGAGGCGCTGAAAAAACGGTCGGTCGTTGGTGTATTTTCAGGCTGGATTGCCACACCCATTATTGCTGCCTTGTTTTCCGTATTCATATATTTTATTACCCATTTAAAATACGTAGGATGAATATTTTGCAATTATTAAAAAATAAGGGACAGGGTTTCTTGGTCCAGGATAAAAAACGACTGACAATCCGCATGTTCCTTTTCACCATTATCACACTAATGATTATATCCATATCCGGATTTACACAATGTATGGAGGTTGATGAAAAAAGTCTTCCTTTTTATTCCGGTGAAAAATTGAAATTTCAAGTTGGGTGGGGACCTATACCGGCAGGTAAGGCCGTGCTCGAGATACTTCCCTTAGAAACCGTAGGCGGAATGAAGTGTAACCATTTTGTGATGACTGCCAGGACAAACTCGTTCGTTGATATGTTCTATAAGGTCCGCAACAGAATAGATGCATACACGGATTTAGAGATGACACATTCAGTGCTTTATAAAAACCGCAAAAAGGGAAAGAACAAAAGAGATATTACAGTCAATTTTGATTGGGAAAAAAGGGAGGCCCAATATTCCGATTTCGGCAAAAAAAAGAAGCCTGTTTCCGTATTACCAGGCACATTCGACCCTCTGTCTGTTTTTTACTACTTTCGCCTAACTGACCTTGAGGAGGATAGAGAGATTGAGTCCCCTGTAACGGATGGAAAAAAGTGTATTGTGGGAAAGGCAAGGGTCATAAAGAGGGAGACAATAATGGTGTTAGGAAAATCATATGACACCTACCTGGTCGAACCTGAATTAAGCCATCTTAAAGGCGTATTTGAAAAAAGCAAAAATGCCAGGCTGCAAATATGGGTGACGACAGACAACAGGACTCCTGTTAGAATAAAAAGTAAGGTCCTTGTGGGAAGCTTTGCGGCAGAGCTTATTCCAGAACAATAAATTTAATGTCATACTTTTTATTGGGCAGATGTTGAAAAAGACCGCCAATTGCTTGTTGATTCATAATCATAATCGCCATTCCACGGTCCGTAAATATCAAACCGTCTTGCCAGTACCCTCCAACTGCATGTGGTGCTTGCAGGGCAGGTTACCACAACCTGGTTAGCGCTTTCGTTCCGCGCTTCTATTATATTTATAAAATCAACCCAACTATAATCGCCATCATCAACAGGATTCCAGGTAAGGGTAACCTCTCCTGGGGAAATATCAACGGCTCCATCATCTGGAGATATAAGTTCAGGTGCTCTTAGGGGCTGCGCAAGGTCAAGGTTCAGATAGTCTGTAAAAAACCATTTGTTCCCATTTACATCTTCAAGGGTAAATGTGTAAAAACCGTTTGTTCCATTAACAACATCTTCTACCTTCCTAAATCCACGCCAGGATCCATCGTCTAACCAACTTTTTTTCAGGTCCGAATCAATAGATGTTCCAGGAGGCCCGGTAATTGTTAGAGAGGCGATATTATCAGGCGAGGTGATGTATTCTCCATCGCAATCCGCGATATCCATATCTATAACTAAATATTCACTGTCCGAGTCTTTCCCAACAAACACATTAGCCCAGGCAGGACTAAAATCAAGCTGATCTCCATAGTTTTCCCAAGTACCATTTTCCTTTATGAAAAAATCTGCGTATCGCTCCCAGTTCCACCATCTCTGCCCACTATCCTGATGTACGCCTGTTGCAAGAAGCTCTATGGTAACCTGGGCCCTGCCGTCATTGATCAACATTTCTCCAGGGCTCATAAAAAATGAAATATCATTATGGGCATCAAATATATTCTGCCAACTGTTATGCAATGCTTCCTTATCCACACACTCTGAAATGTAAGAGTCAGAATACAATCCCATCAGATCATCTAACCTTTCATCGGCAATGAAACCTTCGGCCTTGCTGTAAATGTCCTTAATCGCCTTCTGGTCAGTGGTAAGCTCCAATGATTTATAAATATTATAGCTCAATAGCTGGCGGGTCATTCCCTTCCCTGTAAAAATATATCCATAGGCATTTCCATCTGTCTTCCCTTTCACAAAACCTACATCCTTTGCCATCCATAGGGTTTCACTGCCATAATTACCGGGGTCGGCATCGGAAGGGTAGATAACTATCTCAAATTTC
>JAYEMW010000508.1:0-7129 GCA_034718555.1 Thermodesulfobacteriota bacterium | reverse complement strand
AGAGAGATTACATTACCTGGGTGCTTGTAAATGCCAAACCTGTTTTTTCTGATAATGAACTTGATAAAATTATTGTGAATTTTGTGGATATCACCGAGCGCAAGCGGGCGGAAGAAGCACTGAAAAAGAGAATGACTGAACTTGAAATTTTCAATGATGCTGCTGTTGGAAGAGAATTAAAAATTATCGAACATCGAAAAGAAATAAATGAATTGCTCAAGAAATTGGGCAAAGATGAAAAATATGAAATTGTGGAATAGAAATAAATGAAAAGGAGATAAGAAAATGAAAAAACCAAGTTGGAGATTTAAATTAATAATTCTATTTGTGGCAGTATTGACCATATCATTACTTATCCAGATATTCTATGTAACTCCATACATTCGCAACCGAGAAATTGAAAATACAAAAATTTATCAGGAAGAGGTAGCTAATAATATTGCGAGAGAACTGGATGTGGGATTGAATAGAATAAAAAACAGACTATTACGAATGAGTGTGCTTCCCGAATTTCGCAAGATGAATATTGAGGCTATGCAGAGAATTATTCTTGACCAGGAAATTGTTTCCGAGCGTATTTCTACTATAGCAGTGATGAATTCCGAAGGTTTTTTTGTTTGTAGTTCAATATCAGAAAAAAAATTTTCCGAATACACGACTCAAAGCTATGAAGATAAACCTTACTTTGCTATTCCTTTCGATGAAGGCAAAATCTACTTTTCACCACCACGCTATTACACTGAAGAAAATTTAGTTTCTACTGCGGTTTGTATTCCTATAGAATCGGAATCAGGAAAGAGAGTAGGTGTTTTGATTGGAAGTATGGATCTTAAGGATATAATCAAAAGAGTTTTTGCTTATCCTCTTGAAAAAGGTCAAGAAGCATCTATTACCACTAAAGAAGGAACAATTATCGCTCATTCCGATGTTGATCTTTTTACTCTTAAAGATAATCCTCTTTCTTTGAAATCGGATTGTACTTTGAAACAAGAAATTTTTGAAAGTGGTAAAGATGGATCTATAAAACACAAACACAAAGAAATAGATTATTATGGATCGTATGTTTTCCTTGAATCTAATGGTTGGTTAGTTGCTGTCGAATCTTCAATGGAATCCATTCTAAATCAATCGAGTAAAATGTTTCAAAAAATTCTGTTGATCGAATTATTACTTTTTGCAATTGCATTAATTATCACCATCTTCTTTGCAGGGCAGATTACAAAAGCACAAAGGAAAGCTGAGAAAGCACTGAGGGATAGCGAATTCCGCTTCATAGAATTGTTTGACAATATGGGAAGTGGTGTTGCTGTTTACGAAGTTATTGATGATGGAAAAGATTTTATTTTTACAGACTTTAATAAAGCAGCAGAAAGGATAGATAATTGTAAGAAGGAAAATATTATCGGTAAAAGTATTTTCGAAATGAGACAGGGAGTAGAAAACCTTGGTCTTATTGATGTATTTCTTAAAGTATGGAAAACAGGTAAATCCGCATTTCATCCGATTTCGTTTTATCAAGATGAAATAATTAGCAAATGGTATGAAAATTATGTGTATAAACTTCCAACAGGAGAAATTGTTACTATCTTTGATGATGTTACCGAGCGCAAGCAGGCAGAGGAAAAAATTAAAGAAAAATCCATAGAATTGGAAAAACAATTTGAAAAAAGTGAAAAACAAAGAATTGCTACTTTATCTGTTTTAACGGATTTGAATAAGACTACAGTAAATTTGAAAGCAGAAATTACCGAGCGGAAGCAGGGTGAGGAGGAAAAGGAAAAGCTGCATGCGCAGCTTCTCCAGTCTCAAAAGATGGAAGCCATCGGCACCCTTGCTGGAGGGGTTGCCCATGACTTCAACAACCTGCTGACCATTATCATAGGAAGCGCTGAACTTGCCCTGATGAACATAGGGGAAGATAATGATATTTACAAGAATATAACAGAGATCAGAAATACCGGAGATCGGGCCGCCTCCCTGACCCGCCAGCTCCTTGCATTCAGTCGTAAACAGTTAATCCAGCCTATTACATTAAACCTTAATGAAACATTAACTACCCTGGAAAAGATGCTCCATAGACTCATAGGGGAGGATATTGATCTGACAACAGTGTTTGACCCTGATCTATATAAAATAGAAGCAGACCCGGGCCAGATAGAGCAGGTAGTAATGAACCTGACGGTAAATGCCAGAGATGCCATGCCCAAGGGAGGAAAACTTACCATTGAAACAACCAACATGGGCCTTGATACAGGCTATTTTAAAGACCACGGTGTAGAAAGCCAGCCAGGCCCCTATGTAATGCTTGCAATAACCGATACAGGCAAGGGCATGGACAGAGAGACCCAGTCCCGCATATTTGAGCCCTTCTTTACCACCAAGGAAAGGGGTCGGGGCACTGGCCTCGGTCTTTCCACGGTCTATGGCATTGTAAAGCAAAACCATGGGCACATCTGGGTCTATAGTGAGCCTGAAAGTGGCACAACATTTAAGATCTATTTCCCAATGTCACAAAAAAACACGGAAACCATAAAAAAAGATCAATCCCCTGAGTCCTCCCTTAAGGGCGCTGAGACTATTCTCATAGTAGAAGACGATGAGACCCTTTGCGCCATGACAAAGATGATATTAAAGGGATATGGCTACAATATACTCACCGCCCTCAATGGTGAAGAGGGCCTAAAAAAGATCTCAAACCACAAGGGCACCATAGACCTCCTGCTCACCGATGTAGTAATGCCTGGCATGGACGGAAAGAAACTGGCGGGCATAATCCAGGAAAAACACCCAGACATTAAGATTATCTACATGTCAGGTTACACGGACAATGCCATTGCCAACTATGGGATACTGGAAGAAGGGCTGAACTTTATTCAAAAGCCCTTCTCACGGAAAGATCTGGCACGGAAGGTGAGGGAAGCCTTGGATTGATGATTGGCGATTGAATATTGAATAATTGAGGATTTAGGGATTGTTGCTGGTTGCTCGTTACTCGTTGCTGGTTGCTCGTTGCTGGTTGCTGGTTGCTCGTTGCTGGTTGCTGGTTGCTCGTTGCTCGTTACTCGTTGCTGGTTGCTCGTTGCTCGTTACTCGTTGCTGGTTGAAGCGGAGCGGAAGTCCCAATTTATCGGGGTTGATTGTTGGTTGAAACGGCAGACTTTATTTCTAAAGTTGGAATTTCCTATGAAGGAGGCATATGGAATTTTGGACATTACCGTTGTATCAACTATTACTGGAAGAAAAGGACCAAGTAATATTAATTTATTGAAAGAAAATAATCCCCATTCCGCAATCAGATGGTTCTCATTCCGCAACCGGGTTTTTCTCAATGGAAAAATATTATAAGAAAAGCAGATTATTGAGCTTTAAATCAGAAGATATATATTATAGAAAGACCTTGTATCCGGTATGCAATGCTCTTGCAAGTCGCTTGGCAATTTTCTTGCCGATAGGTCGTTTATTGTGCTCCATCTCGGAAATATGGTGAGGTTTGATGCCGATCTCCTCTGCAAGCTGTGCCTGGGTGAGCCCTTCCATGAGACGAGCTCCTTTAAGCGCATCACCTGGGCCATATTCTGGGAATGCATCCTGCCAAGAAATGTATTTTTCCTCAGAGATGGAGTATTCTATACCTGTCAATTGCAGTGTATGTTCAATGGCCTCTTTTGCGGTCTCTACCTTGTTGACAGGAACTCGAAGGCGTAAATCAGCAGATACCTTTGTAATCGGCTTTTTCGTGAGTGCCGGCATATTTTACCTCAATTGTTTTATTTTTCTTATCTACAACTTTCCAAACAGCAACATAGGTTGGGCTGCCTTTTTTCAAGTGGCAGTGGTAGCAATCTTCAACTCCGATAATTTTGCTGTAATTCATACGATTAGTTCTTACAGGGCCAAGTTGTTGGATTTCCTGAACCAGAAAATGAAGCCTAACCCTGATATCTTCCGGCAGTTTGCGAATGTTTTTTACTGTTGCCTTGGTTAGTTTGACAGTCCATATCATGATGTAAAATATACCATATTATGGTATGCTGTCAAGCATTAAAATGATTTGTGTTTTTGTAACCGTTCACGGTTCAAAAGTTCAGGGGTTCAGGGTTAGGGAAAAGACTGAAATTGAATCCCCGAAAGCTCGTAAAAATACGGGGCTTGCCACATCATCGCCAAGTACCATGTTTCGGATTTTTGGGAAAGCAGAAGCGGGCGGTTTTCCCGTACAAAACGCTTACAAAATAGCGTATGGTGATGAGAATACAACCTTTGAATCCCGCTGCAAGCGGGAAACCTTTGAACCCGTGAACGGTTACATAAATTATTTACAATAAGTGTTATGCCATTCTTGATTAATTCAACATTGGAATTGATTAATAACACAAGTTTGATGCACCCGTAAAAAGTCGTCACTCCGGTAGATCCCGGATCGAGTCCGGGAGGAGTCCAGAAACTTTGTAACCAATTGAAAAAAATGGACTCCGGCTTTCGCCTGCCTGTGCGCCGCATGCAGACAGACGGAAATGACAATAAGGACGGCGGAATGACAAAAAATGTTGTTTTCGACTTTTTACGGGTTCATCGAGTTTGATTCCCGCTATTTTCAAATATGCTAAAAGCTGTTTTTTGTGAAACGGAAAAAGTTTTTCTACCAACTTAAGTTCGACAATATCTTTACTAAAAAATCTTTGCGCCTTGGCGCCTTTGTGAGAAAATTTTTTCCTTTTGATCCGGCCTAAATTAAAGATAATCCTTTAAAACTATAACCTTTGATTCTTCCATAAGGAGAAAAAACTTGACTTTCTGGTCCGGTCTGGTCAGACTATATAAAAAGAGGTCGTAATGATTTATATAGCAAATATTTCTGAGGCAAAAGTAAAATTTTCCGCATTGATTGAAAGGGTAATAGCAGGGAAAGAGGTGATCATAGGAAAGGCGGGAAAACCAGTCGCCAAACTGGTTCGTTATCAAGGAAGTGGAGAGCCACGGAAGCCGGGCGCTCTGCGTGGCAATATCAAAATAGCGGATGATTTTGATGAACTGCCAGAGGATATCGCCAGGGCATTCGGGATGCTGGATTAATGAATCTCCTCCTTGATACACACGTCCTTTTGTGGTGGTTGGATGATGCCCCGATCCTGTCTGAAAAGACGAGGTATCTTATTGCCGACCCTCAAAACCTCGTATTCATCAGCGCCGCTGTAATCTGGGAGATCAGGATCAAGCAGGCGCTTGGCAAGCTGGATATTCCGGACAATTTCCGGAAGGTTCTGGACCGAGAACACTTCGAAATGTTAGATATTACTACCGAACACGCATATGCCGTAGGGGATCTCCCCGGGCATCACAGGGATCCGTTCGACCGTATGCTTGTTGTACAGGCAAAGGTGGAAGGACTAACACTCATAAGCCACGATGCCCGCCTAAAGCAGTACGATATACCTATTATTGAACCGTGAGAAGACTGCACACTCCATCCAAACACCTTTAGGGTCTCTGAGATCGTATTCGATACCGGGAGGATTTCCAAGAATACACGTAACTTCTTTTACGAGAAAGGTTATCGCATAAGGAGTGAGATTATTAAACCTTAGGATTTACAACTTCTTTTTTTCACCCCATTTTAAATTTGGGCAGTCAAGCATTAGCAGCACAGAGTTTAGCACGTTGCGGCCAAGAATACCCCACTCTTGATTGATCAGCAAGAACTGCCCTCGAAAGGTTCGGCCACAAAAATAAGCTCTAATTGGACAACTGGAGCTAAGCTTGTGTTGCCATCAAAACCTATTAGTTCGTAATGCTTGCCTTGGACAGAGGGTATATCCAGGCTCTCTAAAATCATTTGCGGAATCGTAGCCGTTCACGGCTTGAAATTTGAAAATTGAAATTTGGGACAGATAAAAAGAGTTTACGAGTTGGATGTTTACAAGCTAACAGAAGAGTTATCGGATAGGGTCTGGCACGACTTTGATACGTGTAGCAAAAAGGTTCAGAACACCACAGGCTATCAGATAATACGATCATCTGACAGCCTAACTTCAAATATAGCAGAGGAATATGGTAGGTATACTCCTGCTGACAGGAAAAAGTTTTATCTATATTCAAGAGGTTCATTTGAAGAAACCAAAGCATGGTTGCGAAAGCTCATTAGAAGAAGTGTTTTATCTGAGTCAAGCGCAACAGAATATAAAGCAATAGTGAACGGTTACAAATATAATAGTTAATTGTACCTGTAGAATTGAGGTGAAAAATGACTGAATTAAAAATTGCCTATTTAATCTCATCCAATGTTCAGGCTTCTCTTACTATGATTAAAGATACCATCAATGAACTTGGATATGAAGTTTCTTTATTCAGATTAAATGACAAAATCGTTTATACGGATCAGGGAGATTACGACATCATTATCCTTGAGCCGGATATGTCAAACTGGGAATGGCTTGATATCCTCCTTTACAGACGGAGCCGGAACCCAGAAACCCCTGTTATCCTTTTTTCTATCAATGCAGCTTTGAATAAAGGGTTTTCTCCTATGTCAATGGATACGTCGGTTTTTCTTGTTAATGACCTCGATATGTTGAAAAAGAATTTTCACTTGATCCTGGGAATCCTTAACTTATCTAAAAAACAAATCCTGTTTGTCGATGACGATGTTAATGTCCTGAGGTCCTATGAGCGCTCACTACGGAAGACTCCCTGGCGGATTTTAACGGTTAACGGAGCTGAAAAGGCACTGGAGATTTTATCGAAAGAAAAGATAGATCTGATAGTGACCGATATAAAAATGCCCGGGATACACGGCTTCGAGCTCATTAGAAAAATCAGAGAAAAACACGGAAGTCTGCCGATTATTGTTTGTTCAGGATATCATGGTATGGAGGAAGATATTGAAATACAATTCCATGATGTGGCGGCCTTTCTTGAAAAGCCGGTTAACATGGAAGCACTGGGGAAAAAGATTAAGGCTGTACTGGGATAACAATTACGTGCAAAAGTATTAAATTCTCGATAATGAATTCGAGTCAGGCACAGGCATGACCGTCCGGTTGCGTCGGAATGAATAATTCATTTGTATGAAAAACACAATATCGTAACCACGCCTGACTA
Source organism: Thermodesulfobacteriota bacterium (assembly GCA_034718555.1). Taxonomy (GTDB): domain Bacteria; phylum Desulfobacterota; class DSM-4660; order Desulfatiglandales; family B25-G16; genus M55B121. Next base: position 31 of record JAYEMW010000508.1, on the reverse strand, counting down.
CATGCTTGGCCATGGAATCAAAGAAGTGGCC
>JAYEMW010000507.1:0-7150 GCA_034718555.1 Thermodesulfobacteriota bacterium | reverse complement strand
CTCCTGAGAGTATTCCATACAGACCTAAATTGAAAAATGTATGCAAATAACATCAAAGCGATGCCAATATTCCCCCCTGATGTACTGAGAAATATGGAAAATGAGAATAGATAAAGTCCTGTTAATCCTGTCCATTGAACTATGTTTTCACTTTTGTTAATCATAAATTTAAACGCAGGCTAAGTTTCTTTCTGAGAGCATATTTTTATAAACACGGATATTACCATTCACCATTGCCTCAATTGAAAAATGAGAAGATACTATATTGTGTCCTGCCTGACCAAATTTTTTGGACGTGGCCGGATTTTCCAGTAAATTTATTACAGCATGGATGATTTCTTTTATGTTGTCAGGATTCACAAGATAGCCATTAACCCTATCATGGACAATTTCAGGTATCCCTCCAACACGAGTCGCAACAATTGGTAATCGGGAAGCTGCAGCTTGAAGCAGCGATACTCCCAAACCTTCCATGGTTGCAGGATGTACGATTAAATCCAGGCATGGAAGTATACGCTCAAGATCAGTTCGAAAACCAGCAAAATAAACTCTGTTCGCTATATTGTTCTCATCACATAACCGGCGGAGCTGTTTTTCTATGGGACCCTTTCCAAAAAACAGAAACATGGTGTGAGGGTATTTTTTAAGGATTTCAGGCGCAGCATGAATTAAATAGCGATGGCCTTTTCTTTTTATAAGTTGTCCAATCACGCCTATAATCTTATCCTCAGGATTCAGGTTGAACTCCTTGTAAAACCAGCTTTTTCGGCACACTCCTTCAAAAGGTCTTGTATTAATTGCACTTGGAATACAGATAATCTTTTTCAATGGAACACCCTCTGATAGCAACACCCTTTTAATGCCCTCAGATATAGTAATCACTCGATCGTAGAGTCTGTATTTAGCCTTAACAATCCAAGGATGCTCAGGATTATCCACCCTGCGGGTTATAACTGCACCAGTTTTGGCAAGGGCAGCAGCAATCCCACCCCAAATATCTGCTCCTCGTCTGCTGTGTATATGTACAATATCAGGCCTGGCATTTCGGATAATTTTCAGAAGACGGAAGGCAAATGTTGGGTCTAATTCCCCTGAAATGGAAATATCGTAAGTATCAGAAAACTCTGCGGCAGCCCTGCTTATTTCACTATCTTTTACGCAAACAAGTGTATTTTGAAAATCCTGCTTATTTAAACCCTCCATTAGATGGAGAACCTGAAGGGCTCCACCATAAAGATGTTGGCCTGTTTCTATATGTAAGATATGCGTCATAGATTTTTAATGTCTTATCAGGTTTTGAGCAACCTTAAAAACCTGTTCAATCTTAATTGATTTCATACAGGTAAAATCGTTATTGCATACAGGTTTTCGTCGGCATGGTGAACAGGCCATCTTTTCATATATCACCACTGCACTTTTATTTTTCGTTTTTAGATACGGGCATGTTGGGCCAAAAAGGGCAATTGTCGGCCTATCAAAGGCTACTCCCATATGAGTCAATCCAGTATCAACACCAATTACCAGGGAGGCTTTTTTGATAATTGCCTCACTCTGACCAATTGTAGTCATACCTGCAATATTAAACATTTTATCATATGAAAGTGAACGAATATGCTCGCCCTTAGATTCATCACCAGGACCTCCTAAAATAACAACGGGGAGCTCTAATTTCTCTTGAATGTCAATCCCTAACTTTGCCCAGCGACTTTCTATCCAGTGTTTTTGGGGTCTGGTGCTGAAGGGACAAATAGCCGCATATTTTCCCTTGATTCCAATATCTTTAATATTTTTTTCACCACTATTAAAATCTTCCTTGGAGATGATCAGGCTTGGATTGAATTCATTAGGTGACAAACTAAGCATTTGCATAAGATAATAATACTCTGATCCCATGAATTTATTATTCGGTCCTCGGGAGATAATTTTTGTCATAAAAAACCGGCCAGGCTCTGATGAATCGAAACCGATCCTTTGTTTAGCTCCAGACATCCATGCCAGCATACGGCTTCTAAAAAGCCCCTGTGCGTCAATTGCTAAGTCAAAGTTATGAAGATGCATTACATTTGCAAAATTTTTTAACTCTCTGGCAAGAGAGACAATTTTTCCTTTTTTTAATAATTGTTTCCATCTTGTCTTGGGCCAGGTTATTACCTTATCTAAATCAGGGTTATGACGCAACAGGCTGCTCAAAGGTTCGTCTATCAGCCATGCAATATATGCATCTGTATATGCCTCTCGCAATACGGAAATAATAGGAGAGGCCATAACAACATCTCCGATTGCACTTGGACGAATAATAAGAATTCTTTTCATTTTTGCATATTAATATAGTTATTTATATGGTATCAGAAGTTCTAAAAACTCATGTTTTGAAGCTCTTTATACATTTCCATATATGCCTTGACTACTATCTCTTTGCTGTATTTTTCTCGCAGTTTTTTCTCTCCGTTGTAGGCAAGTCGCTGCCATGTATGCTGTCCAGACTCCAGGGTTTCTTTCAAGCATACGGCAAGTTCGTCAGGATCATTGCATGAAGACAATACACCATCAAATCCGTCCTCTATTAGACTTAGTGCACCTTTTGTTTTAGTAGAAATTACCGGTAAATGATGAGACCAGGCCTCCAAAATCACATTCCCAAGGGGTTCGTGGCGAGATGGGCATACAAATATATCGGAAAAATCATAATATGGTCCAGGATCATTTTGCCATCCTAACCATCGTATCCGCTCATCTATTTTAAGATCCATCGCCTGTGTCTGCAATTTATTTCTTAATGGTCCGTTACCGGCTAAAACGAGAAATAGTTTTCTCCCGTTTATTTCATCAGGGATATATGAAAATGATACCAATAAATCATTGAACCCTTTTTTCTCTATGAATCTACCGAGAGAAAAAATTATAATCGCCTCTTTCGGGATATTCAGGGAACGGCGGAGATTAAACCTTGTTTTAGATGTCTGCGGAGAATTCGTTTCTACAAAATTTCCAATCAGATATATTCGTTTGGCAGGCATACCTTGTTGCATTAAATAATCACATACGTCTTGTGTATTGCCAACCCATGCATGGGCGTGATCATAATACCCCTTTATCTTATAATAACCTCCTAAGCGGGATACATGGATTGTATCGCTCTTTGGTGGTAAACGAGTTAGCCGAGTCGCTCGTCCCATATAGGTTTGCACAATCTCCGGCTTAATCTTTGCAATCAAACGGCGAATAGTTATAGCAGAAAAGACATCCCAGGTATTTCGCATAGGTACATGAATTTGTTTAACTTTGTCATCAAATGTTATACTTACCGAACTTTTTGGTCGATTAACAGCTAAAGATAAATAGCCTATATCGTTTAGTGCGCAGACGAGGCGAACATAAAAGTTTTCAGCGCCTCCAAACTTTTTGCTGCCTATAATATGTAGAGATTTAACCATTATACCCTGAAATAAAGATAAGACATAAGAGAAAAAATATCACTCAATTGTCTTGGCTTCATCAATCATCATAATAGGGATATCGTCTTTTATCTCATATAAAAGTTTACAGTGTTCGCAAATAAGCCCATCTCCGGATTCATTTAAGTATATATCTCCCTTGCATTTCGGGCATACAAGAATGTCTAATAACTCTTTACTTATAGCCAATGGATTCTCCCTTTACTATGTTTAAAAATTGGTATAAGATATATTGTAAATGTTTGACAATATATTAGGTAAATGGATATTATTTTAACCTTGAAATTGAAACTATCCTAAAAAATAAAATGTTTCAAGTAGATTTCCATATTAATTAAGGATAGATAGGTATTCATATATCCAGGACATTGAAATAAAGTTCTTTTAACATTTACAGCAGAGGCGTGATATGGAAGAAAAAGAGGATATAAGGATAATACCAAAGGTAGAACTTCTTTTTGAAGAAAATATAAAAACCTTTAACAAGATGGTGGAAGAGGGGAGGGCGCCGGATTTAAGAAACTGCAATCTCTCTAATCTGGATTTAAGGAATGCCAAATTAAATGGGTTAGATTTATCCGGCTGTTACTTGCGAAACACAAACCTGCGAGGTTTAGACTTAACCAGATGCAATCTAAACGGGGCAAGTCTACAGGGCGCGTTGATAAGCGGTGCCTGGTTTCCAAAAAATATATCGGTAGACGAAATAAGGCTTTCCGTACAATTTGGCACCCGCCTTAGAGCTAACAATGCAGATGAAAACTTAAAGGCATTATTTGAAGAAATATCTGAAATAAAAATACTTTTAAAAGACTGATATAGTTGCCCCAGATGAAATATGACTAAAACATTTATTGAAAAACTTATTTTTACCCTGGCTACAGTTCTATTGCTAATCATGGCAAGCAATTGTATTTCATGGTCAGAGAACGAAACAGTTAGGATTGGAGTTTTAGCAAATAGGGGAAAAGAAGTTTGCATTAGACAATGGACACCTACGGCAGGATATCTTTCAGAAAAAATCCCAGAAAAGAATTTTGCTATAATTCCCCTTGATTATAATCAAATACACAATGCTGTTGAGAACAGGGAAATAGATTTCATTCTTGCTAATCCATATTTCTATGTTGTATTTGAATCACTCTACGGGGTAAACAGGATAGCTACACTAAAAAACCTCCGGTTAGGAAGAATGGTGCAGACTAATTATAGTAGCATAATATTCTGTAAAAATAACCGAAAAGATATAAGGAAAATTGCCGATCTTAAAGGAAAAAGCTTTATGGCTGTAAATAAATTTTCCTTTGGGGGATGGCTGATGGCATGGCGTGAGTTTAAAGAAAATGGGATTGATCCTTACTCTGACTTTAAGAAACTCCAATTTGCAGGCACATCCGATGGTGTCGTTCGAGCGGTGATGGATGGTATTGTAGACGCCGGGACAGTGAGATCAGACACCCTCGAAAGAATGGCAATAGAGGGAGATATAAGTTTATTAGATTTCTACGTAATTAAAAAAAGTTATAAAGAAAATGGCTTTATTTTTTTACATTCTACAGGAATTTACCCTGAATGGCCCTTTGCAAAGCTAAAACACACACCTGACGAATTAGCAGAAAATGTTTCCATATCATTGATAGAGATGGAACAAGGCAGCCTTGCCTCTATATCAGCTAAATGTGCAGGGTGGACCATTCCTCTCAATTATCAACCGGTTCATGAATGCCTGAAGGAGTTAAAGGTTGCCCCCTATGAAAAGCTGGGCAAGATCAGTGCTGTAGATGTCTTAAAACAATATTGGCATTGGATTTCAGCCTTGCTCCTTTCATTAATCACGGTGATAGCAGCAGGTGCCTTTATTTTAAGGCTCAACAGGAAAATAAATAGCTCTCATATCAAATTACAAAAGGAGATTGGTGAACGCAACCAAGCCGAACTCGAACTCAAGGAAACCAACACCCAGTTAGAAAATGCAATCACAAGGGCCAACCAACTGGCCATAGACGCTGAATCAGCCAGCATAGCCAAAAGCCAGTTCCTCGCCACCATGAGCCATGAGATAAGAACCCCTATGAACGGGGTTATAGGATTCACAGATATGCTCTTAGACACAGGGTTAAACGAAGACCAGGTAGACTATGCAAAGACCATCAAGAGAAGCGGCGAGGCCCTACTCAGCCTTATTAATGATGTACTGGACTTCTCTAAAATAGAGGCAGGTCAGATGGACTTAGAATCAATCAGCTTTGATCCTGAGGTTACTGCATATGATGTATGTGAGCTTATCCGCCCAAGGATTGGAAACAGGCCTGTTGAGATACTCTGCCGCATAGGTGATGAAGTTCCTGCCTATATAAAGGGAGACCCTGGAAGATACCGCCAGGTATTAATAAACATAATAGGCAATTCCACCAAATTCATAGAATCCGGTGAAATAGAACTATCCCTTTACATTGAAAAAGAGAAAGACAACGCGGTAATGCTCCACACCACCATAAGGGATACAGGCATAGGCATAGCAGAGGATAAATTAGAAAGCATCTTTAATCCCTTTGAACAGGCCGATGGATCTACCACCAGAAAGTATGGCGGCACAGGACTGGGTCTTTCCATATGCAAGCAGATATCCACCCTCATGCATGGAGATATATGGGCGGAAAGCCCTGTGAATAGAAACTTGAAATTGGAAACTGGAAACTCAGAGCCCTCCGGCACCGAGCACCGAGCAATCCCGCTACAAAGCGCGGGACTTCCGCTGCACTCCAGCCAGCAACGAGCAACGAGCACCGAGCAACCAGCAACGAGCACCGAGCACCGAGCAACGAGCACCGAGCAACCAGCACCGAGCACCGAGCAACCAGCAACGAGCAACCAACCCCCCGGCAGCATATTTCACTTTACCGCATGGTTTGAAAAATCAGATGAAAAACCACCTGCCGCAATCACCCCTGTATCACTCAATGGCCTAAAAGTCCTTGTTGCGGATGACAACAGGACCAACCTTGATATATTAGTCCACACCCTAAAAATAGCAGGTATGAATCCGGTTAGCCTCTCAGATGCCAGGGATGTGGAAGATACCTTAAATAAACAATCCTTTGATATATGTATCCTTGATATCCAGATGCCCCACATAAATGGATATGATCTTGCAAAAAGCATAAGAAATTCATCCCGGATTCCCATGCTTGCATTTTCTTCCTCTACGGAAAGAGGTGCAAAAAGATGTATGGAGGCAGGCTTTAATGGATTTCTGCCTAAACCTATAAGGAGAAAAAAGCTCCTTAACATGATACAGAGGCTCCTTGGGCAGGAAGACATACCCAAGAAAGAAATAGTAACCCAGTACTCTATAAGGGAAGAGACAAAACACTCTGTAAACATCCTCCTTGCAGAAGACAACCCCGTGAACCAAAAGCTTGCAAAGCTAATGCTCACCAAGGCAGGCTATCAGGTAGAGGTGGCAAACAATGGAAAAGAGGTCCTTGAGATGTACAGGAAAAACCCAGAGGCCTTTGATCTCATATTCATGGACATACAGATGCCTGAGATGGATGGAATGAAGGCAACAGGAGAGATAAGGAAACTTGAAAATAGAAACGAGCAACGAGCAATCCCGCTACAAAGCGCGGGACTTCCGCTGCGCTCCAGCCAGCAACGAGTAACGAGCAACGAGCAACAAGTAACCAGTAACG
>JAYEMW010000506.1:0-7171 GCA_034718555.1 Thermodesulfobacteriota bacterium | reverse complement strand
TACACCATTATACGCTATAAATTACGAGGTCTGAAGATAAATAAAAGATACAGTAAAATACGGGAGGAAATCCATGGACGAGGTAGAAGAAATACGTCAGTATATCAGTAAATTAGAGTCTTCAATTTACAAACAACAGGGCCCTGAATATATGCAAAGGCGCATTAAAGAGCTGGCCGTTTTACACATCATTGGTCGCCAGCTACAATCTCTGAAAACACCTGAAGGCTTAGCACAAAAAATAGTCCGCATGCTAAGAGAAATATTTGAATATCATTTTGGTGCAATTCTTTTAATTGATAGGCCGACCGGAAACCTTACCCTCCTTGCATCATTCGAGGGAGAAAACAATTCTTCCTTGGATAAAAAAGAAAAAAGCTCCATAAAACCCGATGGTCCAAAAATAGGGAAAGGCATCACCGGCACAGTAGCACAAACCGGCCAAAGTATTCGACTAAACGATGTGCGCAAAGATCAGCAATATTTCCCTAAAAGATCAGATACCCTTTCAGAGATATGCGTTCCTATGCATATTGGGGATCAGATAATCGGGGTAATAAATATTGAGTCACCAGAACTAAACGCCTATACGGAAGATGACCGGCTCTTAATGGAAACAATTTCAAGCCAGATTGGTGTAGCCATAACAAATGCCCAACTGTATAAGGAATTAAATATAGAGTTAAAAAAACAAAGCCAGGCAAAAAAAGCTTTGGAGCAAAGTGAAGAAAAATATCGGAATCTTTTTGACAATATAAGCGATTTTATTTACACCCATGACCTTGAAGGCCGTTTTATTACCGTCAACCGAGCGGCTGCCGAAACCCTGGGTTATGCATCAAAGGAACTTATTGGAAATAGTATAAGCAAATTTATGCTGCCTGAGTACCGCAAGTCCTTTTCCGACGAATATCTAACACAGATAAAAAAGAAGGGCTCATATGAAGGTGTATCAGCATACCTATCCAAAAATAAAAAAAGTCACTATATAGAACATCGCAGTACACTTGTGAAAAAACAAGACGGAGAATCATTTGTTTATGGTTCAGGCCGTGATATTACTGAGCGAATTAAGACTGAACGAAAAATGAAGGATTTGCAGGAGCAGCTCTTTCAGGCCCAAAAGATGGAGGCCATAGGCACACTGGCAGGGGGAGTTGCCCATGATTTTAACAACCTCCTTATGGCCATCCAGGGAAACGCCTCTTTAATGCTTATGGGCATTGACTCAAGCAATCCCCATTACAAAAGATTAAAAACTATTGAACAATCCGTTGAAAGCGGCGCTGATCTTACCAGGCAGCTCTTGGGTTTTGCCGGAGAAGGCAAATACGAGGCACGGCCTGTTGATATAAACAAGTTTATAGATGGAACATCTGTCATGTTCGGCAGGACAAAAAAAGAGATCAAGATCTATAAGAAATACCAAAAAGATATCTGGATTATAAAGGTAGATCCGGGACAGCTTGAACAGGTATTATTTAATCTCTATGTAAACGCCTGGCAGTCAATGCCTGCCGGAACTGATAATCCGGCAGGCAGCAAAGGAGGTCCAAAACTTTACCTTGAAACTCAAAATGTTAAACTTACGCGAGACCATGCCAGGATTTACGGTTTGGAGCCGGGAGATTACGTAAAAATCTCGGTTACTGACACTGGAATCGGCATGGATAAAATAACTACAGAAAAAGTTTTTGAGCCGTTCTTCACAACCAGGCAAATGGGAAGGGGTGCAGGCTTAGGCCTTGCATCCGCATATGGCATTATAAAAAACCATGGCGGAACTATAGATGTCAAAAGTACCATGGGCAAGGGATCTACATTTACAATATTTCTACCAGTAGCTGAAATGCGTCAAACGGATATCCTGTTAACAAAAGGCAAAGATAAAATTCAACGGGGTAATGAGACAATCCTTTTCGTTGATGATGAAGATATTGTAATTGATGTTGGAAAAGATATGCTAAGTGAACTGGGATACCATGTATTAACAGCAGGAAGCGGGGAAGAGGCGGTACAAACTTACAGCAGTAATCAGAATGCTATTGACATGGTTATCCTTGATATGATCATGCCCAGTATGGGTGGAGGGGAAACCTATAACAAACTAAAAGAGATAAACAAGGATGTAAAGGTTCTTCTCTCCAGTGGATATAGTATTGATGGGCAGGCAAATGAGATAATGGAAAGGGGATGCAATGGATTTATACAAAAACCCTTCACCATGAGTAATATTTCCAATAAGGTTAGAGATGTTTTAGAAAATATATAAAGCGATACAAGAAATTGGCGGCGCTCAGCAATCTGCAAATTATTCCCAAATAACCCACACCTTCACCGGCAAATGACCCTTTGCAAATTTTCGATCTGTGCAGTTAGCCATTAGCGGTTAGCCATTAGCATTAAAAAGGGTTAGAAATGAGGGATTTAAGAGAACTTAATCAACAGATCAATGAGGTAAAAAGGATATTGAACAGTTTCATCCAAAAGCTAATCCCGCTTCAGGCGGGACTAAAAGCTAACCGCACAGGTCGCAAATTTTTAGATATTTGTCAAAATAAAGGGAGTTAGTTTACAAAACCAACTCCCTTTATTTTAATCTGGTGCCGAAGGCGGGACTTGAACCCGCACAGGCATACACCTACTAAGTCCTGAACCTAGCGCGTCTACCAATTCCGCCACTTCGGCATAAAATTAGCTTGATATATATTAGAAAAAAATTTACCTTTATACGCACTGTTTGTCAACAATTTATATGATTGTATTTCAAAAAAGAAGGCTTTTCCATGAAAGAAAATTTAGAGCATTTGCTGGAGACTGCCAGAAAAGCGGCTGGAGCAGGGGCGGCAAAAATAAATAAAATCTACGAAGGGTACAAATTAGGCGATGATATAGGCATTAGAGAAAAGGCCAAAGATGACCCTGTAACTGTTGCAGACATGTCTGCAAATAAGGTCATCACTGAAATCATTAGAAGCGAATTCCAAAACCATGCCATACTAACAGAGGAAGACTCTGAATCATGGGAGACCGAAGGATATGAATGGGTATGGATGATTGATCCTCTCGATGGAACAAAGGATTTTATCAAGGCAAATGGTGAATTTGTAACCATGATAGGTTTAACCCATTTTGGTGACCCAACTGTTGGCGTAGTGATTGAGCCTTCAACTGGGTTAGAGCTTTATGCGTGCAAAGGTATGGGAGCGTATAAAAACTGGATATATCAAAGAGGTATGCCACTTAGGATAAAAATCTCCGAAATTACGGATATGGAAAAATTACGCCTGGCTGTAAGCAGATCACACAGAGACCAAAGGGTGGATAAGTTTATGGAAATAATGTCTATCCAGCACGAAATCCCATCCGGCAGTGTTGGAAGAAAGGTAGCCATGATCATCAATGGGGCCGCAGATATATACGTGCACCCGTCAAAGGGAACAAAGCTTTGGGATACATGCGCCTGCGATGTGATTTTATCTGAGGCGGGAGGCATATTGCTCTCAGGGACAGGTGAAAAAATAAAATACCTTAGACCTTCTCAAGATGTTGAAAACAAAAACGGCTTGTTAGCAAGCCCATACAATATTATGGATTTAGTCATTAAAGCGTCAAGGCAAATCTGGGGACTGGATTAAATAATAATGTACGGAAAAAATCCTAAATTTTCCCTAAAAATTCAACTATCGCTTCGGAAAGGCCTTCCACCGTATACTCATCAGGCACTATGCTTACCTTCAGCCCCTCTTTCACAGCCTCTTGCTCCGTTACCGGGCCAATACAGGCTATTATTGACTTTGAGATCTTTCCAAATACAGGTCTGTCTCTAAACATGGCCATAAAATTCTTAACCGTTGAAGGGCTGGTAAAAGTAATTACATCAATCTTTTCACCTTCAAGTAATATGTCTAATTTCTTCTGATTATCGTCCGGCTTAACTGTTCTATACGCCTCAACCTCATCTACAATTGCGCCCATTTCCTTGAGTTTTGCTGGAAGATACTTTCCTGCTATTGCGGGTCTTGGCAGTAAAACCTTTTTACCATCAATGTGGTGCCCCTTTAAAGATTCTACAATACCTTCAGACAAATAATCATCAGGTATCAGGTCAGGACTGATTCCCCTTTCAATTAGGGCTTCCTTAGTCTTAGGTCCTATAGCCCCAATCTTAACACTTCCAAGGGTCCTGACATCCTTCCCTGCAAAATATAATCGTTCAAAAAAGTACTTAGCTCCGTTGACACTGGTAAAGAGTATCCAGTCATACCCTGAAATATTCTTAATTGCCTTGTCTAAATCCTTCCAGCTTGGAGGTGGCAGAATTTTAATTGCCGGAAGAAGTATGCACCTGGCGCCTAAATCAGATAGCCTCTTGACAAAATCAGCAGCCTGTTCTTCTGGTCTTGTAACCAAGACTACCTTCCCAAACAATGGTCTTGATTCGAACCAGTCGATACTATCTCTAAGGTTTACCACATCGCCTACTACAATGATCCCAGGTGGCTTGAGGTTTTCCTCTGTAGCCCTTTCACAAATATTTCCAAGTGTACCAATTATTGTCTTTTGATTAGGCGTGGTTCCATTTGCAACAATGGCAACCGGCGTTTTCTCTGAGCGGCCGTTATTTATTAATTTTTTTGCTATCTTGTCTAAATTGGCTATTCCCATAAGAAAAATTAGTGTTCCGGAAAATTTTGCAAGTGAATCCCAATTTATGTCCGATTCTTCCTTTCCAGGGTCCTCATGGCCGGTTATAAAACATACGGCAGACGAGTGCTCTCTATGTGTCAGTGGTATTCCTGCGTAGGCAGGCACAGCTATCGCCGATGTTACGCCGGAAATTATCTCAAATTTTACACCTTCCTTTGAAAGCTCCATGGCCTCTTCACCGCCTCTTCCAAAAATAAAAGGATCACCCCCCTTCAATCGTACCACAGTAAGGCCCTCTTGCGCCTTTTTAACCAAGAGTTTGTTTATATCTCCCTGATGCATAGTATGCCGACCACTTTTCTTGCCTACATAAATAATTTCCGCATCCCTGCCTGCCAAAGATAGAAGCGATTCATTTGCAAGATAATCGTAAACAACTACATCAGCCGCCCTAAGATATCTCCGCCCCTTTACAGTAATTAAATCAGGGTCACCTGGCCCTGCACCTATAAGATAGACTACCCCACTTTTTTTATCTCTCACAATTCCTCTCTTTAATTCTCTTATTCTTTTTTTGTCCTGCTTAATGATTATAATTCGTTAACCTTAGATAAATAATTCAAACAAATTTTCTTTACATCAAAATGCATGATAACGAATAAACTCTCCGCTCAAATCTCATTTACCATTATTTTAAGTACCTTTCTAACAAAATATCAAACAAAGTCTATAAAAAAGCAATTTAATTGGTCAGGTAGCCACCAAGGCACCAAGACACAAAGATAATTAGTAAGCACTCACGGAACGTTGAAATTAGAAAATAGCCCCGCAGGGCGGGATTGGAAATTTGGCCTTCATGCTTTTGCACTGTTGATGAACATATTCAATTTTGGGCCGAGTTTTTCAACTATTGCTTTGTATTCTGTCGCGTTTGGCTCAGATAAAACATTTCTTCTGATGAGTTTTTGCAACTATGCTTTGGTTTCTTCAAATCTCCCGAATTTCGATTTTCCAATTTCCCGGGGGTGGGGTCTTCGACAGGTTTCAAGCCGTAAACGGCTACGAAGGATCTTTGAATTCAGCAACAAATCTTTTCAAATGTTGGTAAGAAATATCCGTAATGGATGAAACATTTGTATTTTTAAAGAATCTTTTGAATTCATTAAGCCTTATTTTGAAAGTTTCTATTGATTTATCTGCAAAACCTGATATTTTATATTAATTAAGGAAATGTTTCATTTCCGATTCTATCATAGGAGGACTCCTTTCTTTTTTGCAGAAAAAAAATTAATTATTTTGGATTTTCCCCATACTTCCACAAACAATAATACTATTTCAAACCTCTTTTTCCCTAACTGCGGGGTTTAGGGATTGTCAAAATAATAAACAAACGCAATACAGAAAACTGACGATGCACTCGCATTATCTAAAGCGCTAATCAAGGGTGGCGCACTTCCGAGAAAGGCCATAGATGATTCCCTTCACATTGCCCTGTCTGCCGTGCATAGAATCGATTATCTTCTTACCTGGAATTACAGGCATATTGACAACGCTGAAACCAAACCAATCATCCGAAGCATTTGCGCCGCAAACATGTGTACGTGTCCCGAAATCTGTACACCTATAGAACTTATTGGGGTATTTCAAAATGGCTGATGAGATCATCAAAGAACTATGGAAAATTAAAGACGGCATCGCACACGAGCATGGTTACGATCTGGACGCACTTATCGCCTATTTACGATCCAGAAAACACGTAGGAGCTTCCCGAGTTGTCGACCTACAATCAACGAAGGAAAACGCCGAACGAAACACTGCACCTGACTGCCAGTAGCATGTCAGTTTTCAAAAGGCAGTGCTCCATATCAAGGATGATGTCTTTTAAGAGTCTATTACTTGCGATGTTGGCGGCAGGTGAGCTGGGCTATGTTATATTTTCGGGATTTGAAGATGAAATGCTGGATTTGTGGCCAAGAAGGAAATACGGGAGAACATCTGATAAAAGAATCTGATCTGCGCTCGTATTTTGGTGATATTTCACAAAAATGTCCCATTTTTTTCCATACGAAAGATAAGAGAAACATTCCTGTTGGAAGCCTTAAATCCAAAAGATTCAAGTCTGATGCTTTAATTTGCAATAGATGCAATAGTGCCCTTACTCAGCCATATGATCGGGCTTGGGAGACCCTTTCTATATATTTAAGATCGGAAGAATATGGGCCTACACAGTTCACATACATTCATGAAAAATTATGGAACATAATAAACACCCGGCTTAAAATTTCAATAATGCTGATTTCATTCCTGTCAACTATGTAGGGCTGACACCCATTGACATTTCAGTATTCGGATCAATTGTAATTAAGCGACCGCCATTATCGTGATTAATAGCATAAAGGGTTCCATCATCGGCAAATCTCATGGCGATAACAGAATTCGCAGTTTCCCCCACTATTTGGGTAATAGTGAGATCTGCTGGATCTATGGTTACTAAAATATCTGGTTCATTAGGTGAGCTATT
>JAYEMW010000505.1:0-7175 GCA_034718555.1 Thermodesulfobacteriota bacterium | reverse complement strand
AGCTGCAAAGATATTCCTAAAGGAACTTCTATCAAAAATCCCGCAACCTGAAAAATTGATAATAGGAGAGCCTTCAGTACGAGAAAACCAATGGAAAGAAAATTTTCGAAGACATATACGAGAAGTCTTAGGTGAGCTTGGATATCCTGATGTTGCCTTTTTCCCTGAGCCATTCGCTGTTTTCCAATATTACAGAAACGTAGAAAGCCTATTTCCCTCAGTTACGCGACCACAGAATGTCCTTGTAGTCGACGTTGGAGGGGGAACATTTAATAGTTGCGTAATCAGAACAACAGAACGTGGATTTCTTGCAAGAGGCGGCTCGACCGCATTGCCTCTCGGTTTACAAGCCGAAGTTCATGGAGGATTCGAAATTGACCGAAAGTTGCTTGAAGTAGCCGTTGAAAAAGCACGAAAACAAGGTGTGAAATGGAAAGAGGATCCTTTAAAAAGAGCAGAGGGTGAGGGAATGTCCATCCTTTTGCTCATTGAGGATACAAAAATTTACCTTTCAACTGAAATAGGGTCTGAAAGAAGAATTGCAGACGATGTATCAAATATAAAAAGAAAATTAACTTTCCCAAAGGGAACCATACATCAAGAAGAAGAAATATCTGTGGAACTGACCGGGGAAGACCTCAAAGCGATACTCAGAAATATTTGGAGAAAAACTTGGGGGCCGATAGTAATTGAGACAATCAATGAGGCAAAAAAGAAGCTTGCAAACATTAAGGCTAAATTAGACAAAACGGACCTAGTTCTGGTCGCGGGTGGCTCCGCAAGACTGCCGTATATGAAGGAGGAAATTACCACCTTACTTCCTACCATGATAAATGCAGGGAGTATCTACAATGGGACCGATGCAGGCACAGCTGTAGCTCTTGGCATTGCTTGGGAGTGCAAAGAGCAGTCAGCTAGAGATCCTCGATTGTCTCTTGGGAGGATTGCTCCATGTGTCCTTAACGATTTATATATGGGATTTCGTAGAAGCCGTCGTGATGCTATAGAATTACCTAAGGTAAGATGCAACGGTAAAACAAATTGTCTGGGTCAATTATTATCATCTCCTTTCGAGACAGAGGAGTTAACAGTTCATTATGAAATAGAGGTTCCATTTCCAGTGAAAGATAAACTTTATTATTATTTTGGGGACCACCCGCTAGAAAATACACGGGATTACCTAAACCATCTAAATGATGTCCTCGCAATTCAGACAAATAATAAAGTTTCACAAAAGATTGAACTAACACTCTCAATTAAGCAAGATGGTACTATAAAGCCTGTTTTTTCTTTCCAAGAAAAAGGGAAAGGTGCAAGAAGAGATAAGATTAGGGCTGAATGCCCCGAATTTTATATTTCTGATTTTGGAATTATTGAAGGAGACTCTTTTTGTGGGGTCGACTTCGGTTCATCAAATAGCTATGTTGCTAGAATTATAAGTACTGAAGAAGTAGAAACTGGAAAAGAATTTCCAACGTTCCATCTTTCTCAGCGCACAAGAAAGAAGCTTCAGGAATTAGAGGAAATTATTAAAATTGAAAGAGATTCCGGAGCTTTTAGCATGCCAAAGGTTCTAAACCGCGCTAAGGAACAAACGCTTAATATAGTTTTTCATTCTAATAAAATTGAAGGGAATCCCCTAACGAAAGGAGAAACTGAGGACGCAATAACGAAATATGGGGAAGGCGCAGAAATTTCGAAGAATGCAAGAGAAGCGGTAAACATGGAACAAGCATATATCTGGATGTTAGACAACCTTGCAGCATTGAGGGATGGACCTCAAGCTTTCATCAGGCATTTAAACAAAATGGTCCGCGAAGGGATAGATCTGGACTGCGGAGAATATCGATCTAAAAAAGTTACCATTGGGGGTACGAATTATGCTCCACCACCAAGCATGTCAGTGCCTCCTTTTATGAATCAACTTGATAAAGAAATAAAAGAGTGGGCGGAAGGTCGTTCTCCAATTGAGTTCGCTACAAGTATGCATACTAAACTAGTATGGATTCATCCTTTTTCGGATGGAAACGGAAGGACAGCAAGGCTTTTATTAAACGCTATATTATTGTGTGAAAAACTTCCAGCTATTATTATAAATTATGCGGACAAAAGTAGATATATAGACGCGCTGGAAGATTCAAATAAGGGGAACATAGATCAACTTGTAGCATTCTTCCTTGAATGCTTCGATGAAGAGGTATCTTATCTAAGACAAAAAAATGCTTCTGGTGATATAAAACCAGAGGAACCAATTAGTGGAGAAAAACAAATCCCCCAACCAAAAGCGATTAAGGAAAAGGCAATCGAAGAAGCCATTGCGGAGGTTTCGCTGAGAGACTTTGACGATCCGCTTGAGATTGTCCTTGAAATAAAAAGAGAGGCAGTGCTGCGCGAGGAAATGGCAAGATTTGAGGCTTCGTTACAGGCGTTTTCAACACTTTTAAGCGAAACTAAGGCGTTAGCAGAGGCGATAAGGTCAAACCCAAAATACAATTATTTGGGGTTTAGTGTGAATGTGAAAGAACATGATGTCATTGATTTTGACAAATATTTAGCCACTCTTGCTGGAGGTAAGGTACCAAGTACTTGGTATTTTATTGTCGAAATATGCGGACCAAATGGGGCAGAAAAATTGCTTCTAGCGTTTGATCAATGTAAGAGGGCCGATGAAAAAAATGGATATGATATTTCTATAGAATTATTGAGATATGATGGTCAGGAATATATAAAATTGTCTTCGGAACCTATATCGCTTAGATATGTATTCTACAGTAATGGAAATCTTATGTTTGTCAATAACGATGGTTCTGAAACTGAAGGGCGTGTGAGACATGAAATGGCTCTAATGGTAGCAGAGGTCATAAAAGGATATCTATAAAGTAACAGAAACAACAGGCCTATACAGTTGAAAAAATAAGATTAATCAAGGTTTGCAACATAAAGTAGGTATACGGGTCAAGTATACGGGTCACCGTTTGTAGGTATACGGGTCAAGTCTCCGTTTGACTCTTGTTAGATCGCACACCTTCCATGTAAAAAAAACAGTGCCAGACCTACACAGTTGACAAAATAATATTAATCAAGGTTTACAAAATAAAGCAAAACCGGCATGGCAAGTGAGATTGAATATGTAGCAGCGGTGTAGTTGGATGGAAATAGGGAGAATTGAAAAACGATTTATTCCAGGATAATTAGGAGTAACTTGGGCCTAAGGATTGGCAGAGATTCCGGAGAATGTTAAACTCTAAGAAAAACTTTAAAATTATAGTAAAGATACTAACAACTTTGTCAAATGTGGGTTACACCTGTTAATTATGTTAAAGCATTGAAAATGATTTTGAGATAAAAATTCTCCTAAAGGTGAAGCATGAATCCGAACCTGCGATTCAATGAAAGAGAAATAAAAAAGATTGCATCACGCTATGATTATTCGATCAGCGAGAAAGAACTCGAGGAGCTGCGTCCTAAGGTTATCAAGAGAGGGTACCTATTAAAGAGCGAGCTTCAGCATATTGCCTACTGGAAAGCTCCTCGCAGTTCGGGACATGCACGCACCAATCCAGATGATTATGTGCGGGAAATCACTTTTTTCGCATTCCAAGCAAAGAGCGAAAGATCAAGAATAGAGATACTTACAATTCTATATGGTATTTCATGGCCATCAGCCTCCGTGATCCTTCATTTTTGCCACTCTGATCCTTATCCTGTTATTGATTACAGATCGCTATGGTCAGTTGGACTTGAGGCTCCAAATGTATACCATTTCGAACTATGGTGGTGTTATGCCGAATTCTGCAGGGAAATTGCCCAAAGAAATCACGTTGACATGCGAACATTGGACAGAGCATTATGGCAATATTCAAAGGAAAATCAATGATCTATAAAAGAAAAGAGAAAAAACAGTGTCAGGCCTACACAGTTGACAATGGCACGCCCTTTACTTCTTTTTACTATCTAACCGTCTTCAGGAGCACAGGGCATGTAAGGCGTTTGAGGTGACATATTTGAGGCAGGATGAATGAATAATTTTCAATAATAATATTGCAGAGAAAAACTTGCAGGCGGTTTGAAAAAATAAAAACCA
Source organism: Thermodesulfobacteriota bacterium (assembly GCA_034718555.1). Classification (GTDB taxonomy): domain Bacteria; phylum Desulfobacterota; class DSM-4660; order Desulfatiglandales; family B25-G16; genus M55B121. The sequence goes on along the minus strand of JAYEMW010000505.1, from coordinate 3,091 downwards.
TGGGGGAGATTTGGATAAGCATTCAATATTTGAGCTGAAGTCTATAGGCATAATACATTCTCCATATAAAACTCCTGAAGAAGCACCATGCCAGGGGCGAGGCTTACCCCATATTTCCGAGATAGAAATATTCACCGAATATGAGGCTGGACTCAAGGATATTGAGGATTTTTCCCATCTGATTATACTCTATTGTTTTCACCAGTGCGAGACCAGTTCGCTTCTATTCACAATGCCGTTAGATACTACACCCCATGGCATTTTTACTACGAGGTTACCCAACAGACCTAACCCGCTCGGTCTATCAGTCGTTACTCTGGTAACAAGGCAGGGAAATATCCTCCGGGTCAAAGAGATGGATGTTGCTGATAAAACACCAGTCCTGGATATCAAACCCTATATTCCTGGTATAGATGAAAGAAGGAATGTGAAAATCGGGTGGCTTCAGATTTTCTGGCCAGGTTTAAGTTTATTTCAGCCTGACGACAAATCGGAGATGTAAAGAATATGATCAAGAATCTTAATTGACATAGCTTTCTTCCTGTTTTATCGTTTTTTCATGATCAGAAAGAATATACTATATTGAATATTGTGAGAACAAGCAAATTTGCCTGTTTGCCTGTTCAATATCAGGATATCAGGCAAATTTGCCTTATACGTAAATGTTATACATTAAAATGGAATATTGACGATATACAGGAAATAAAAAATAAATGGCAAAAAAGAATCATATAAATTCAAAATCAATAGAGGAAACACTTTGGCAGTCTTGTGACAAGCTGCGGGGTTCCATTGAACCGTCAGAATACAAACATGTGGTTTTAGGACTTATATTTTTAAAGTTTGCAAGTGATAAATTTGAAAGACGCAGAAACGAACTTGTTGAAGAAGGCAAAGAGAAATATTTGGAAATGAAAGATTTCTATAATATGGAAAACGTGTTTTTTCTTGAAGAAATTTCTCGTTGGAGTTTTATAAGTAAAAATGCGAAACAGAATGATATTGCCCTGAAAATTGATACAGCGCTTCATACCGTGGAAAAGGACAATCCTGCCTTGAAAGGCGCTTTGCCTGATAATTACTTTTCCCGCCTGGGATTAGACAAAACAAAACTTGCATCTTTGATTGACAAGATCAATGAAATTAACACCCTCGAAAATGGCGAGCAGGACATTATCGGGCGGGTATATGAATATTTTCTTAAGAAGTTTGCAATTAAAGAGGGGAAAGGAAAGGGAGAATTTTATACACCTAAAACCATTGTAAATCTGATAGCAGAACTGATCGAACCATATAAAGGAATAATTTATGATCCCTGTTGCGGTGCGGGCGGTATGTTTGTGCAATCCATAAAGTTTATTGAAAGTCACAGAGGAAATAAACAGGAGGTTTCTATTTATGGGCAGGAATATACCAAAACAACTTATAAACTGGCGAAGATGAACCTTGCAATTAGAGGAATCTCTGCCAATCTCGGAGAAAATGATGCAGATACATTTAATAATGACCAGCACAAAGATTTAAAAGCCGATTTTATTATGGCAAATCCACCCTTTAACCAAAAGGACTGGCGAGGCACAAATGAACTGCTGGATGATCCAAGATGGAGAGGTTATGATGTTCCGCCAAAATCCAATGCCAATTATGGCTGGATTCTTAATATGGTTTCCAAACTTTCTGAAAATGGTGTTGCAGGGTTTGTTCTTGCCAATGGGGCTCTTTCCGGCGGTGGTGAAGAGTATAAAATTCGCAGAAAACTTGTTGAAAATGACCTGGTTGAAGCTATTTTAATTATTCCAAGAGATACATTTTATACAACAGACATCAGCGTTACCGTATGGATACTCAATAAAAACAAAAAGAAAAGAGCCGCTGAAATTAATGATAAACAAAAAAAGTACCGTGACCGTGAAAAAGAAATCCTGTTTATGGATTTAAGACGTTGGGGAAGTGAATATGAGAAAAAATTTGTTGAATTAACCGCTGATGATATTGAAAAAATTGCCTTAACCTACCACAACTGGCAGCAAACCGATTTTAAAACCACTTATAGGAATATTCCCGAATATTGTTACTCTGCCGGTTTTGATGAGATAAAAGAGAATGATTTCTCGCTTGTGCCGAGTAAATATATTGAATTTATAGATAAAGACAGCGGGATTGATTTTGACACTGAGATAAAGCGTATTCAAAAAGATTTCAAAGACCTGTTAAAAGAGGAAAAAGAGTCACAGGCCCAGTTGATTAACGCTTTTAAGGTGCTGGGTTATGAACTGTAAAAGATTGGGTGATTATATACAGCTGGTGGATAACCGGAATAAGGATTTGGCAGTTACAAATCTTTTGGGGATTAATATTTTCAAAAACTTTATGCCTTCTGTAGCAAATGTGTTCGGAACGGATTTATCGAAATATAAAATTATTAGAAAAGGACAGTTTGCTTATAGTGCAATGCAAGTTGGTAGAGATGAAACTATAAGGCTTGCTTTGTATACTGATGATGAACCAGCAAGAATTTCACCGGCATATTTAGTGATTGAAAGTATTGATGAAAATAAACTGATTCCTGAATATATGATGATGTGGTTTCATCGACCTGAATCAGACAGATACGGTTGGTTTATCAGCGATAGTAGTGTTAGAGCAAGTTTAGACTGGGAACGATTTTGTGATATTAAAATCCCAATCCCCAACATCAATGAGCAGAAAAAATATATGGCAATTTACAAAGGCTTACTGAACAATCAAAAAGTTTATGAAGACAGCCTTGATGATTTACAGTTGATTTGTGATAGTTATATCGAAAATCTGATTAAAACTGAAAAGCATAAGACGCTTGGGGAGTATATCCAGCAATCGGAAGAACGAAATACGGACTTGGAGATTGATAACTTACTTGGGATAAGCGTAAATAAGGTTTTCATCCCTTCAAAATCAAAAAAAGAAAGTCTAAATCTTGCTAACTAGTGTCTGAACGAAAACCTCCTCATTTTGAGATTTGCGCCGTGCGGCTTCCTTATTTTTTTTCCAAACGTAAGATAGTTTATAAAAATTATACGATTTTAAGGCAGTATGTGTTTCTTGCCGGCAT
>JAYEMW010000504.1:0-7198 GCA_034718555.1 Thermodesulfobacteriota bacterium | reverse complement strand
GCTATATTATTATTGAATATAGGTGGCACTTTTTTCCATCTATTGCTATATTGAATAGCAAAATCTGTATAAAGTGTACATATATTACATATTTTGATGAATTTTTACAATCATTGCAATATTAAAGAGAATATTATGGAAAATAAAACCAAGTTTCGTCCTAATCCAGAAGCGAAATTAATGGACCAGGTGAAAGAAGTTTTACGTTATCATCGTTATGCCTATCGCACAGAAACTACGTATTGTCAAAGGATTTTGCGGTATATTAATTATACTATGTAACTCAATAAGTCCGGGCCGCTTTAGAAGAAATCCCCCTCAATCCCCCTTTTTAAAAGGGGGAATCTACGGAATGCCCTACCTTATTAAGAAGTTACATAAGTATTTACTATCCCACGATTCAACTGTTTTACGATCTCTATATAAACACGATAAGCACAGCCAATAATTTTTTCCGTGACTTCTTTATATTCCATATTATCCCGAGGCGGGATAGTAGCATCAGACCTCGTAATTCACATTATACAAATGACTGTAGATTTATATATCCCGCGGGATTGCAAATTAATTTGACATCAGTTCGGTCTGGGTTCAGCGTTCAAAGTTCAGGGTTAACTGATTCGCAATGTTCCCCTTAGTTATTGATTCCATTGTTTTAATACCAAGGAAGCTCAACCTCTGAACCTCTGAACCGTGAACCTTTTAACCTGACTCCTGGGCTGGAAACAGAGGTTACTGTCCAAAATATTACACCATTATACGCTATAAATTACGAGGTCTGTAGTATATGGTTTTGATTAACTGGATTTATATCATGTCTATCCATGCCTGCCCCGCAGGACGCGGGGTTATCCCGTCCAATGTTCCCTCTTTGTGAAAGGGATTTTTTCAGTTTTTAAATTTCTGTTATAATGATTTCTCGTTAATCAGAGAATAGCCATGCATTTTAGCCAATTTCTTCCCATATCCATTATTTTCCTATTTGCATAGGAACAATTAAGATAAATTTTTTCTTGACAGAACCTAAATTTCATATTAAATACCATATTTGGTAATTAAAGTAACATATATGGTATTATAATATGGAAGTAAAAAATTTAAATCATTCTCCGGCTGTTGATAGGGCCCTTAATGTAATTGACCTTTTGGCGCTCAGCAAGATTGATTTGTCCCTTTCCGAGATAATGGAAAGGCTTAATATTCCAAGACAATCCCTTATTAGAATTCTGAATACACTGTGCGACAGAAAAATATTGGACAGAGGGGAGCAGAGGGGTTTTTACAGGTTAGGCATGAAGCTCCTGCATATAGGGAATAAACTGCAGGACAAAATCACACTCCGTTCTGTGGCCTTGCCTCTCATGCAGGAATTAGCAGAGAAAACCCATAAAACCATTGAACTTTCAACCCTTGACAGGGATCAGCTTATCTTGATTGAGCAGGTTGAAGGGAACGAAGGCGTTCGCCTGTATTCAAGGATTGGAAGTTTTTACCCCTATTTTCATGCCGTTGCTGCCGGTAAAATTTATCTTGCCCACATGACAGAGGAAAAAAGAAAAAATGTGCTGGAAAAAATAGGCCTCCCTGCTGTTACTAACTTTACCACCACTGATATCAGCAAATTGGAAAAAGAGCTAAATACAGTAATTAAAAATGGTTATGCATTTGAGGATCAGGAACTAAGAAAGGGTGTCAGGCGTGTGGTTGCCCCAATATATAATTTCCGTAATCATCTAACGGGATGTTTAGGCATCGCCGCCACTGTGCTAAGCTTTGAATTAAGCGATAGAGAATATCTCGGCGAAGCGGTCAAAGACGCTGCAGCAGAAATGTCTTACGATATGGGTAAAAGGTAATGGTAGCCGTTCACGGCTTGAAACTTGAAATTGGAAAATAGAAATTTGGGAGACCTGTCTGCGTGCGGACACGCACAGGCAGAGATGAAACGAGTTTACGAATTGGGTGTTTACAAACTGGCGGAAGAGTTATCAGATAGGGTCTGGCACGACTTTGATAAGTGATAGCCGTTCAAAGCAATAGTTGAAAAACTCGGCCTAAAATTGAATGCGTTCATCAACAGTACAAAAGCATGAAGGCCAAATTTCTAATCCCGCCCTGCGGGACTATTTTCTAATTTCAGCGTTCCGTGAACGCTTACAGATAATGGTTTTAATAACGGACAATTATCAGACTATATAGAACACTAATTTAAAATATGGTCAATATATGAAAAAATTTTTTTACCCTGCCAGCATAGCAGTTTTCGGGGTTGCAGATAATCCAAGAAACCTGGCCAAAAACATTATATTAAATTGTCAGAACATGGGCTTTACCGGTAAAATTTACCCGGTTGGAAGAAAGCCCGGTAATGTCTATGGAATAGATATTATCGACAACCCAAAATCTCTGCCTGAGGGCATTGATTTAGCTGTAATACTTGTACCTGCAAGGTATGTAGCTGAAACTATCGAAATCTGCGGCCGGAAAGGAATTCTCCACGTTATTATCTCTACAGGCGGATTTAGGGAATTTAGTGAGGAAAGCAGCGATACAGAAAAAGACGTCCTTATCGCTGCAAAGAAATATGGTATTAGATTTATTGGCCCAAATTGCATTGGGATTATATGCACTGACTCTAAAATCTGCACACCCTTTAATCCCATGCAATCCGGAAATTTTAAGAAGGGCACCGTAAGCCTGATTGTTCAAAGCGGAGGGGTGACCACACAATCTGCATATCACTTTTCCGACGAACATATGGGGTTTTCAAAAATAATCAGCGCAGGCAACAAATTAAATATAGACGAGATAGATTTAATAAAATACCTGATGGAGGATGAAGACACCGAACAAATTCATTTATATTTAGAGAGCATTGAAGATGGAAGGGAGTTAATGGAGCTCGCTAAAAACTCAAAAAAACCTGTTATAATATTTAAATCGAATGTCAGTCATGCTGCATCACAGGTTGCCAAATCCCATACAGCAGCTCTCTCAAATAATGATCAGATTGTTGATGGTGCTTTTAAACAGGCAGGTATTATTCGAGCAAAAGATATACAAGACTTGACTATAGCTTCCCGTGCCCTTAGACTTCCGCCCCTGAAAGGTAATCGATTAGTAGCCATATCCCTTTCAGGCGGGTTTTCCGTAATTCTTGGCGATGCATGTGAAAGCTATGGTTTCGAGTGCCCTACCCTGCCAAGGGAGCTCATGGATCAGATTGAAAGCTTTCGCCGGGGTGGGGTAATCCGTATGTCAAACCCTATGGATTTTGGTGATGTCCACGACATAAAGGCCCTCATATTTACCCTTGAGCAATGTCTTGCCCTAAATAATGTTGACGGCCTTATCCTTTCCTTCTTGTATGAGCCTGAGATGGTTAAAATGTTTGGAGATGGAGTCGGAAATCCCGGGCAGATATTAGGATTTTTGAAAAAAATCTGTCAAGATAGCAATAAGCCAATTGCACTCAGCTTTTTTTCTGAAAGACAGCATATTGAGACGTTTAAAAAAATAAATACCTTTCCGGTCTTTAACGACTCAGCCGAGAGCGTCCGCGCCATGTGGATGCTCCGAGAATACTGGCGAGCAAGAAGCGTTTAAGAAAGGACAAGATAATATGGTCAGAAGTTTTTAACCTGTGCGGTTAGCCATTAGCTGTTAGCCATTAGCATTAAAAAGGGTAGAAATAAGAGATTTTAGAGAACTTAATCAACAGGTCAATGAGGTAAAAAGGATATTGAATCCCGCCCCAGGCGGGACTAATGGCTAAAAGCTAACCGCACAGATAGAAAGTTTTCAAAGGAGGATTAATGGATCGTCTTGAATTCAATATGCGCTCTCTTTTTAACCCAAAGTCCGTTGCCGTTATAGGAGCCTCGGATAACATGAGCAAATTAGGTTTTCATGTTATGAAAAGCCTGACTAATGGAAAATTTCCCGGAAAAATTATCCCGATAAACCCAGGTTCATATAAGGTTATGGGCATAAATGCATACCCGTCCATTAATGATTACAACGGCCATATAGATCAGGCAATTATAGTTTTGCCGGCAAAATTAGTGCCTGATATATTCCAGGAATGCGTGGATAAAGGTATAAAGGGTATTGTCTTGATTACTGCAGGTTTCAGGGAGATTGATGATCCTGCCGGGGCAAATCTTCATGACAAAACAGCAGATATTGTCAACAGGGCAGGCATACCGGTCATAGGCCCTAATACCTTTGGCATGATCAACCTCAATGGAAATCTTAATGCCTCTTTTACACCGGAGTTCTCCAATCTCAGAAAAGGCAATATATGTCTTGTTAGTCAAAGCGGGGGAATATCCCATTTGCTTGCATTTTTGGCTATGGAGCTGAATGTGGGTTTCAGCAAGGTTATCGGATTAGGCAATCGGCTCAATGTAGACTTTGACCGCATGATAAACTACCTGATGACCGACCCGGATACAAAGGTAATAGCCCTTTACATAGAGGGCATTGATGATGTCAAAAAACTTATTGAGACTGCTCGGAAAAATCATGGTCGGAAACCAATTATTGCCTATAAAACAGGTAAGGGAAAAGTGGGAAACCAGGCATCAATGTCGCATACGGGATCTATGTCTGGAAGGCACGAGCTTTACAGATCTGCATTCAATCAGGCCGGTATATTGAACATTGATAACACTGAAACTCTTTTAGATACGGCAAAGGCCATGTCTCTTTGCCCTTTACCTGAAGGACCTGCCATGGCCATTCTTTCTGGCCAAGCTGGTCCTTCCATGGCAGCGTGTGATTTATTAGAGTCGGAAGGATTGAAGATTGACGGTTTTACCAGGAAGACACAGGAAGAAATTAATGATCTGCTCCCGCCTTTAGCCCTTAGGACCAACCCTGTGGATATGGGACCAGCCTGGTATGATTCATCCGCCATGCAGGGAATTATAAGAGCAGTAATGGATGACGAAAATGTGAGTGGAATACTGTTTCTCATGATGTTCGCCTCGGCCAATGTTGATGTGTTAAAAGGAATAAGGGATATTTTAATAAAATGGGCACAACAAAAGCCTGTTATTAGTTGTATACTTTCTCCACCGGGGATATGGGACGAAGAGATATATGAGCTTGAAAAAGTTAGGGCTATTGTCAATTACCCAACACCTGAAAGGGCTGCAATGGCCATGGTAAATCTATGGAGATACAAAAGAATAAAAGAGACTATGAAACTAAACTGAGGAATAATGGAGGAAAGGATGGAGATTATAAAAAATGCATTAAAGGAAGGACGAACCGCCCTATCAGAGCACGAGTCTAAAGAAATTTTAGAATCTTATCAGATACCGGTCAGCAAGGAAATAGCAGTTAATAATGCTGACACACTCATGAAGGCTGTTCAAGAAATAGGTTATCCTCTTGTTCTGAAAGGTTGCTCTTCAGAGATCTCGCACAAGACGGAAAAAGGCCTAATCCGTTTAGACATAAGAAATGATAACGAGGCTAAAGCAGCCTTTGAAGAAATTGTCAGGGAAATGGGTGACGCAAAAGGGTCGGTGTTAGTTCAGGAAATGGTAAAAGGCCAGAGAGAGCTGGTAATAGGTCTAACCCGTGATCCCCAGTTTGGGCCATGTGTAATGTTTGGGCTTGGCGGAATATTTACCGAAATTCTGAAGGATATATCCTTTCGGCTGGCGCCACTTGAAAGGAAAGACGCCCTTGACATGATGCAAGATATTAAAGGACATAAAATTATAGACGCAATTCGCGGTATGGAGTCTGCTGATAAAGATATGCTCGTTGATATACTAATCAATGTTGGTAAAATTGGTTTAGAAAATGAGGCAGTGAAGGAGATTGATATAAATCCTGTTATCTTGTCAGGGAGCAGACCTGTGGCAGTAGATGCCCTGATTGTATTAGAGGAACCGAAAACATCATGACTGTTATCCATAGAATAGAAATACCTCTACCCTTTCCAATCGGCTCTGTAAATTCCTATTTCATTGAAGACTCTATACCCACCTTAATTGATGCAGGTTTGTATTCGGATAGGGCGCTTGGTGTAATGGAATCAGAACTAAGAAAAAGAGGATATGGTCTAAGCGATATACAGAGAATACTCTTAACCCATGGCCACCTGGATCATGTTGGACTTGCCGGTAAAATTGCTTCAATAAGTAAGGCGAAGGTATTTATTCACCCCTGGGACCAATGTAAGGCTATGTGGAATGGCAGGGATGAAAAAAGGAAAATCGAACCTTTTGTAAAATTTTTTCAGGAGTCCGGGTTACCGGAAAATATTATTAATACACTATCTGCTCACATGTCTGCGCACTTCAGCAAATACTTTATCGATGATTTCCCCTTGCAAAATATAACTGAATATAAATCCTTTCCCTTTGATGATTTCATCCTGGAAACAATATACTGTCCAGGTCATACCAGGGGTTCCATGTGCTTTTTTGACGGAAAAAACAACAGGCTTTTCTCAGGTGATCATCTCTTGCAGAAAATAACCTCAAACCCTGTAATAGAAATACAGAACAGGAATGTTGATGACGATTACAGAAGTCTTTCATCCTACATTAGTTCATTAGAAATGATAGGCAAAATGGGGGTAAAAATTGTTCTGCCTGGACATGGAGAGCCTTTTCCAAGCCCTGAAAAACAAATTGAAAAGACAATCCACCATCACGAGATACGCCGGGAGGATATTCTTAGGTTTGTAAGGGCAAACAAAAAACAGTTGAACAACGGCCATGGGACAACCCTATTTTCCATCACCCAAAAGATATTCCCGGACCTCAAAGAATGGGATATATTCCTTGGTCTCTCAGAGGTCCATGGGCACATAAAAGTCTTAGAAAATCAAGGTCTTATCAAGGTATTTAAAGAAGACGGCCAGTACATATATCATCCATAGAATGCTTTTTTGTTGAACTACTTTTAATGCACTCGTAAAAAGTCGTCATTCCGGTGAAAACCGGAGTCCAAATGGTCTGTAACTCCTTGAAAAGACTGGATTCCGGCTTTCGCCGGAATGACGGAAAACGATGTTTTGAGACTTTTTACGAGACCGTCACTTTTATGGCTCAACCGTAATTTGTGTGATGCCCAAATCCGTCAACCGGAATCAATGTGGTGAATAAAATCAACCAGTTACGCAAAACATTGCTAATATATCAACGGTTTAACAAGGGTATAAAGGGTAAAA
>JAYEMW010000503.1:0-7216 GCA_034718555.1 Thermodesulfobacteriota bacterium | reverse complement strand
CTGCAAGTGGTAAACATGGGAATAATGTAATCATGAACGGTTCAACCTATTACCCTCAAACCCTCCCCTACTCTCTCAACATTAAAGTCGACCACCTCTTTGGCCGATTATAACAAAAGAGTTTCGTACGTATAAAGCATGAACCCAATTACTCGATCAAGTCCGGCACAAAATCAGACACTGACGAGAAAAACAAAATTGGAGTCCAATTGAATGGGGTCAAGCAATTTCATTGCCCATCGTAGAAAATGCGATAACAAAAACCAAACTGTTCAGGAACATTTAATTGAAGTTTCCCTGATTTGTCGTCGTTTAGCGGAAAAGGTCGTTGCCCCCGATGCAGGTGAGTTGCTCGGATTACTGCATGATTTTGGCAAATATAGCCAGCAATTTCAGGTTTATTTGCAATCAGCAACAGGCATGTTGAATCCTGATGTTGATGACGAATTCGTCGATTTCGAAGCGCTTAAAGGCAAAATCGATCACTCCAGTGCTGGAGCACAGTGGGTATGGCAAAAATTCCGACAATATGGCCCTCAAGGGGGATTGGTTGGGCAGATACTCGCTCTTTGCCTGGCCTCTCACCACAGTGGACTGATTGACTGCTTAAAACCGGAAGGGGAAAATGGTTTTATTGCCAGGGTGAACAAGGATGATGAAAAGACCCATTTGCAGGAGTGTACGCAGGCGGCGGACAATGAAATTTTAAAGAGACTGAATTCACTTGCAACAAAAACACTCATTCAAGATTGTTCATTACAGATATTGCAATTGGTTGATCCCCAGAGAAAGCAGTCGGAAATCGTTAATCAGTTTAAGGTGGGATTGTTGACGCGTTTTTTGTTTAGCTGTTTGATTGATGCGGATCGGATCAACAGCGCGGATTTTGAAAATCCAGACAATGAAAGGTTACGGCAAAAGAATGGTGTTAACTGGCAGATTGCCATCGAGCGGCTGGAAGACAAACTTGATGAGCTGCCGGTAAGGAATGAAATTGACACGATACGAAGATCAATTTCTAACCAGTGCAAAGATAGAGCTCTTGATAAACAAGGGATTTACAGTCTTACAGTGCCAACAGGAGGAGGCAAAACTTTTGCCAGTATGCGGTATGCCTTGCACCATGCCTATGAACATAAGCTTGATCGCATAATCTATATCATTCCCTTTACATCCATTATCGAACAAAACGCTCAGGCGATTCGCGAGGTACTTGAGGCGAAGGGTGATGAATTCCCCTGGGTGCTGGAACACCATTCAAATCTTGAGCCGGAACGGCAAACTTGGCGCGATAAATTAATCACTGAGAATTGGGATGCACCCATTGTCTTTACCACCATGGTACAGTTTCTTGATGTCCTGTTTAGCGGCGGAACACGCGGGGCAAGACGAATGCACCAACTGACAAACTCAGTGTTGATTTTTGATGAAATCCAAACATTGCCGATAAACTGTGTCCATCTTTTTTGCAATGCCATTAATTTTCTTGTCTCCCATACCAAAACAACTGCATTGCTTTGCACTGCTACCCAACCGTTGCTGGACAAATTGAAATCCCCTGACAAAGGGCAGCTGGAAATACCAAAGGGCAATGAGCTTGTAAAAGACGTAACCAAGCTGTTCGACCAGCTCAAAAGAGTGGTCATCAGCAATAAAGTGCGTCCGGAAGGGTGGAGTGAATCAGAATTGGCAAATTTGACAGTTGCCGAGTTTGAGCAAAAGGGCAGTTGTCTTGTCATTGTCAATACTAAGAAATGGGCGCAGAAATTGTATGAGTTATGCGGAGACAAGGTTGATAAAGGGAGTTTGTTTCACCTCAGCACCAGTCTCTGCCCTGCCCATAGAAAAACGATCTTGGATCAAGTCCGACAACGTTTGGATGATGAGCTACCCGTACTTTGTATAAGCACCCAGCTTATTGAGGCCGGGGTTGATGTGGATTTTGCATCTGTTATCCGCTTTCTTGCCGGGTTGGATTCCATTGCCCAGGCTGCCGGGCGTTGCAATAGAAACGGACGGTTGCCGCAGGCAACGGTGCATGTCGTCAACCCACAGCAGGAATCAATTGACATGCTGTATGATATTAAAGAAGGCCGTGACAAAGCCCTGCGTATTCTAACGGAAAAAAAGGATGCTGACCTGTTGGACCCGGGCGTGATGAATCTGTATTTCTCCTATTATTTTTATAGCCGGGCAGAAAAGATGGATTATCCGGTTACGGCGAATCAAGCTGGCCGGCAAGATAGTTTGTTGAATTTACTGAGCAATAATCATCTGAACATTGCACGGACAAAACCTTTGCAACTCAGGCAATCATTCAAAACAGCAGGAAAGATTTTTAAAGCAATTAATGCCCCAACAGAGGCGGTAATAGTTCCCTATGGAGAAGGCGAGGAAATCATTGCTGCACTATGTGCCGAGCCGGAACCGGCAAAAGCATATAATCTGCTCAAACGTGCCCAGAAATTCAGCGTTAATGTTTTTCCCAATGTTTGGCAGGAGTTGAAAAAGAACCGAGCTGTTATCCCGGTGCAGGAAGGTGAAGAAATTTACTGTCTCGACAAACGGCATTACAGTGATGCCTTTGGCCTGTCCATCGAAGAAGTCAGCAGATTAGAAGCCAAAATATTTTAGGGAGGAAATAAGATGAAAAACAACATTAGTTTCCGGTTATGGGGGCGATATGCGCTGTTTACCGACCCGGTAACCAAGACTGGCGGGGAGAAATGCTCCTACCATGTTCCGACCTATGAGGCCATCAAGGGGGTGCTGAAATCCATCTACTGGAAACCCACCATTATCTGGCATGTTGACAAGGTGCGGGTTGTCAAACCCTTACGAACTCAGACAAAAGGGACAAAACCTCTGGTATGGGGTGGAGGAAACAGCCTGGCAATTTACACCTTTTTGCATGATGTGGAATACCAGGTGGAGGCACATTTTGAGTGGAATGAACACCGTCCCAAACTTGCCAATGATCGCATTGACGGTAAGCATTTCAGTATCGCCAAACGGATGCTGGAGAAGGGGGGACGGCAGGATGTCTTTTTGGGTGTCCGAGATTGCCAGGCTTATGTAGAACCCTGCGAGTTTGGCGAAGGAACCGGTGCTTACAATGATATCGATGAACTTAGTTTTGGTCTCATGTTCCATGGATTTGATTATCCGGATGAAACGGGTAACGATCAGTTAGTCAGCCGTTTTTGGTATGCAACTATGCGTCGCGGGGTGCTTGAATTTCCCCGACCGGAAGAATGTGATGTCAGACGTTCTATTCGCGAGATGACTCCAAAGGAGTTTGGTCTGGGCGAAAACATCCTCCCGGTTGAAAAAGAGGAGACCTTATTATGAGCTGGATGGCAAAACTGTATGAAACCTATGAGGCGGGTATGGCATTGGATTTGTCGGATGAAGCAAAGCTCATGCCAATCAGCCATACCTTGCAAAATACGCATATTAATATCGTCATAGATGGGGAAGGTAATTTCAGACGGGCCTCGGTAATTGAAAAAACGCAGATTATTTTACCTGCCACCGAAAAATCGGCAGGCAGAAGTGGCAAGATGCCCCCTCCACACCCCTTGGCTGATAAGCTTCAATACGTGGCTAAAGATTACCCTGATTTTGGCGGGGAAAATTCTTTTTATTCTGAATATCATACATTGTTGGCAACATGGTGTGAATCTGAGTTCGCTCACCCAAAAGCACAGTCGGTGTTGAAATATATCGATAAGGGTGAGGTAATTGCAGATTTGGTTACCGAAAATATTTTGCATGTTGATGAAAATAATAAATTGCGGAAAAAATGGCCCTTCGAGGTTACTACAGAGAAGCCGCAGCCACTTATTTTTAAGCTCCTTCCGAAGAAAGATGATAAAAAAACGAAGGAAAAATACACAGATCAAGGTTCTGCTCTGGTGTGCTGGTCTGTGGAGAAGGATGGTGATCCTAATAGTAATACCTGGACTGATCAAAGTTTGCAGCAGAGTTGGACTAATTTTGATGCCTTGACTGAAGTTTCGAAGGGGCTTTGTTTTATTTCTGGTAAGGAGCAGACCTTGGCCTCTAATCATCCCGCTAAATTACGCCATACAGGTGATAAGGCCAAACTCGTTTCGGCAAATGATATATCTGGCTTTACCTTCCGAGGTCGTTTTACCGACACAAAAAAAAGCATAGCTGCTAACGGGAGTCAGTCGGTTGGTATCAGCTTGGAAGTAACTCAAAAGGCCCATAATGCCCTACGCTGGCTTATCTCACGTCAGGGCTACCGAAATGGTGATCAAGTCTATGTCGCTTGGGCGGTTTCCGGTAAAGCCATCCCTGAACCATTAACAGATTCCTGGGCCATGTTGGGTAATGAAATTACCTTGCAACCGGAAATTGCACAGGAGCCGGAGCATCAAATAGATCATGCTGTGGATCTCGGTGAATCCTTTGCTCATAGTTTCAATAATTATCTGGCAGGATATCGGGCAAAGCTGGAGCCAAATGAGCAAATTGTGGTAATGGGACTGGATTCAGCAACACCTGGAAGAATGGGCATTATCTATTACCGGGAAATTCTCGCCAGTGAATTTTTGGATCGTATTCATGAATGGCACTCACAATTTTCCTGGCCCCAACGTCACTCCAGAGAATATCCAAATCCTGAAAATAATAAAAAGGCCATCAAAAAAACTATCTGGCCGGTGAGCACCCCGGTTCCAAGGGTTATAGCAGAAACAGCTTACGGCGACGTTTTAAAGACCAATGAGACTTTGAAAAAAAGTTTGATGGAACGGATACTGCCTTGCATTGTCGATGGCCGTCCTTTTCCACGGGATGTAATGCTTGCCGCTGTACGTCGTACCAGCAACCGCAGCGTTAAAAGGCTTCCCCATCAATATTCTAATTTCAAAAGTGAAAATGCAGCATGGGAAAAACATCTTGGGGTTGCCTGTGCCTTATTTAAGGGCTTTTACATGCGTCACCCTGATAAATCAAAAAGGAGGGAATATGCCATGGCATTAGAAGAAAAAAAGAACTCACGGGATTATTTGTATGGACGACTTCTGGCAATAGCCGAATATATTGAAGAAATTGCCCTGAATGTTGGAGGTGAGAGCAGGCCAACAACTGCTGCCAGAATGATGCAGCGGTTTGCGGATCACCCTTTTCCCTCCTGGCGTAATATTGAGTTGGGATTACAGCCTTATATACAAAGATTACAGGGAACACGACCCGGCTTTCTATCCAATCGCAAGAAAGAGCTTGATACTGTATCAAGCGCCTTTGATTCCAATGAGTATACCAGCAACAAACCACTGTCTGGCGAATTTTTGCTGGGCTATCACTGCCAAAAACAATATTGGCGAAATAATAAATCAGATAACATTAAAAATCAATCAAACAAGGAGGATAGCCATGAGTCTTGAAAATAAAATCGATTTTGGTATTATACTTAGCGTTAAAAATGCTAATCCAAACGGTGACCCTTTAAACGGCAATCGCCCACGCATAGATTATGATGGTTATGGTGAGATTTCGGATGTTTGTTTGAAAAGGAAAATTCGGGATCGCTTGCAGAATGTTGGAGAGAATATTTTTGTTCAGTCTGATGAAAGAAAAATTGATGGAATGCCAAACCTCAGGGCAAGAGCTGAATCTGAAGAGTATGGTTTGGGGAAAGATGCATTCAAAATTGACAAAACAAAGCCAGCAAAAAAGGATGAAACTGCCAAATTAGCTTGCAAAAAATGGTTTGATGTACGTTCTTTTGGTCAGCTGTTTGCCTTTGGCAAGCAAGATGATGCTTCAGGAGTATCAATTCCTATTCGTGGTCCAGTAACAATTCAGTCTGCTTTTAGCAGAGAACCGGTTAGCATTACAAGCACTCAGATAGTAAAAAGCGTTAATGCAGAGGAAGCAAAAGGGAAAAGTGATATTAGTTCAGACCGTATGGGCATGAAACACCGGGTTGATCAGGCAATTTATGTTACTTTCGGCAGTATGAACCCGCAACTGTCTGAAAAAACCGGCTTTAGTAATGAAGATTCCCAAAGTATCAAAGCTGTGTTACCAAAGCTCTTTGAAGGGGATGCTTCCTCAGCTCGCCCTGAAGGAAGCATTGCTGTTGAGAAGGTGATCTGGTGGCAGCATAGCAGTAAATCAGGACAATATTCTTCTGCCAAAGTACATCGAACATTACAAGTGGCAGCCGATGGAAGTTTTGATGAAGACAAGTTGAAAACCGCTTTAAGTGGACTGAAGCCGGAGATTATTGATGGATTTTAGATTTTGGATGAAAAGTGCTAAATCTTCTCCAAGGTTTGGTCTATGACCTTCGCAAATTACTATTGATTCAGTTGCGAAACCTGTGGGTTTGCACATCCTCTGTCATTGAGGTGAATAATTTGGTCTTTCAAAAAAAGGGTCTTATTTTGCAGGAATCATATTTTGAAATCCCTTATGTTGCGGTTGGAATCGTCATGTGACGGAAGAGGATCGAAGACGGGCTGGGCCAGGGAGATATTTATTATTGATTGACAGGAGGGGTGATGGAGACAAGCATAGCTGTTTTCAGAGGTAAGGAAATCAGGAAGATAATTAACAACGATGAGTGGTGGTTTTCGGTTGTGGATGTATGCGCTGTCTTAACAAAGAGCGCTGATCCGGGAGCATACTGGAGAAAATTGAAACAAAGGCTCAAACAAGAAGGAAGTGAAGCCGTGACATTTTGTCACGGGTTGAAGCTGGTTGCTCCTGATGGGAAGTTCAGAAAAACCGATTGCGCCAACACCGAGGGCATCTTTCGTATTATTCAATCCATCCCATCCCCCAAGGCTGAGCCTTTCAAACGGTGGCTGGCAAAGGTCGGTTATGAGCGCGTGCAGGAGATAGAGGACCCGGAGCTGGCAACCAAGAGAACTCGTGCTCTGTACAAGGCGAAAGGCTATTCGGACGACTGGATTGAGAAGCGAATGCGCGGCATCGCCATCCGGGATGAGCTTACAGACGAGTGGAAAAAGAGGGAGGTAAGGCGCGAAAAGGAGTACGCGATACTAACCGCCGAGATCGCAAAAGCAGCCTTTGGTGTTACGCCCGGCGAACACAAAAAGCTTAAGGGGCTGATTCGGGAAAATCTCAGGGATCATATGACGGACCTTGAATTAATTTTTTCCATGCTTGGAGAGGCAGCCACAACTGAAATAACGCGGGTGGATGATGCAAAGGG
>JAYEMW010000502.1:0-7285 GCA_034718555.1 Thermodesulfobacteriota bacterium | reverse complement strand
CCTGAATCCTCAGCCGTTGAATCCTCTGCTACTGAGTCTTTTTCTGTTGATTCATCTGCTGTTAACTTCTCTTCTACTGAATCATCTGCTGTTGAATCATCTGCTGTTGAGTCCTCTGCTGTTGAGTTTTCTGCTACTGAGTTCTCAGCCGTTGAATCCTCTGCTACTGAGTCTTTTTCTGTTGATTTCTCTGCTGTTGAGTCCTCTGCTGTTAAGTTTTCTGCTACTGAGTTCTCAGCCGTTGTCTCCTCTGTTACTAAGTTTTTTTCTGTTGAGTCCTCTGAGTCGCTTTTGCTTGATTCTTCATTATTCTTATCATTTTCCGCATTGTTTAAATTCAATGCAGCATTTTCTTCTAACTTTTCTTTAATAAGTTTTCCAAATTCAGAAGAAACCTTCTCCTCTTTTTTTTCGTATTTGTTATATACATCTTTTAATTCTTTTTCCTTAAGTCTTTTTATAGAGAGGCCTATTTTTTTCTCTTCCTTGGAAACATTTACTACCAGGGCATGAATAACATCATCAATCTGATATTTTCCAAGAGGAGATGCAGATTTATCTTTACTTATTTCGGATAAATGAACAAGACCTTCAATGCCCTCGTTTAATTCCACAAATAAACCAAAATCAGTTATATTGGTTACCTTTCCGGTAATCTTTGTGCCGGGCCTGTACTTATTGGGAATTTCTTCCCAGGGATCTTTGCTTAGTTGTTTTATGCCCAGTGTAAAACGACCATTTTCTTTATCTATTGACAACACCTTGGCCTGAATTTCTTCGCCTTTTTTGTATAACTCCGATGGATGTTTAATCTTCTTTGTCCAAGAGATGTCGGAAATATGCACCAGGCCATCAATGTCTTCATCTATCCCAATGAACAAGCCAAAATCTGTAATATTTTTTATCCGACCCTCAATAATCGTATTGACAGGATATTTTTCTCCAACAACATCCCACGGATTTGGTTTAATCTGCTTCATACCCAGAGAAACTCTTCGCGACTTTGTGTCCAGGTCCAGGATAACAGCATCGACTGTATCTCCAATATTTGCAATATGAGAGGGGTGTTTTACCTTCTTTGTCCAAGACATCTCTGAAATGTGAATCAGACCTTCCACGCCTTCTTCTATCTCCACAAATGCGCCATAGTCGGTAAGGTTGGCCACCTTTCCCGTCACTTTTGTTCCCACTGCAAACCTTTCTGCCGCATCCAGCCATGGATCGGGTTTAAGCTGTTTAATGCCTAATGATACCCTCTCTTTTTCCCTGTCGAAACTAATAACCTTAACCGATATTTCGTCTCCTATTTGATACATTGAAGAGGGGTGTGCGATTCTTCCCCAAGACATATCTGTTATATGCAAAAGTCCATCTATTCCACCAAGATCAACAAAAAGACCATAGTCTGTAATATTTTTAACCGTTCCTTTTAAAACGGAACCCTCCTCAATAAGTGAGAGTGTGGTTGCCTTTTGTTTTAATCTGTCTTTTTCAAGAATTGCCCTTCGAGATATTATTATATTATTGCGCCTTTTGTTATATTTCAGGATTTTAAGCTCTATCTCCTGGCCTACTAAGCTATCAAGGTTTCTGATAGGATGAAGGTCTATGTGGGATCCAGGAAGAAAGGCCGGTAAGCCTATATCTACGGAAAGTCCTCCTTTAACCTTAGAAATCACTGTTCCGCTGATTGAACCATCACTATCATATATCTCCTTAATTTTATCCCAGACCTTTATTTTCTTGGCCTTTTCTATGGAAAGGGTTACTGCTCCATCATCGTCTTCCTTTTTTTCGAGCACAACTTCAATCTTATCACCTTTTTTAGCCGTTACTTTCCCATCTTGATCCTTAAATTCCCTGATGGGTATTACACCTTCTGATTTATAGCCGATATCTACTAAGACAAAATCATCCTCTATTTTGATAATTTCTCCCTCAACTAACTCGCCTTCCTGTATTTGCCTCAGGCTTTGCTCATACAACTCCTCCATATTCATCTCTGTTGCATCTTCCTCTGTCATATTGCTATCAAGAGATTCAGAGTCTTTCTCGTCAGCCTGGACGGTTTCTAATTCAGTTTCTTTCTCTGTTAGATTATTGTCTTCTTTTGTTTTGTCTGTTTGTTCACCCATTAACATTTATCCCCCTAAAAAATAGATTTTTTCAAAATTAAATAACAACGCCTTATACCAAAATAAAAATCAGAATTCAACCTTTATTTATTACCTGCATGTTTTTTATAAAAATAAAGAGGGCGAAAGATAGCATGTTTTTAGTGTGCATTAATTTTTTTTTATTTCTTCCATTATCTTTTTAACGACCCCGTTAACATCTAATCCAGTAGTATCAATCATTTTTGCATCTTTAGCCGGTTTTAACGGAGAGAGATTTCGATTCATATCCTGATAATCTCTCTTGATGAGATCTTCTTTAACATTTTCCCTTAATACAGATTCTCCCCTTTTCCGTCTCTCTGAAAATCGTCTGGTTACCCTCTCCTCTAATAATGCATCAATATAAAATTTGTGTTTGGCCTCTGGAAAAACCACCGTACCCATGTCTCTTCCTTCTGCTACCAATCGACCTTTAGCGCCCTCTTTTCTCTGCAGTTTGACCATTGCCTTCCTTACAATATCAAGGGCAGAAACTTTAGATGCAAATAAATCTATATCAGGGTCTCTTATTTCTTTTGTAATATCCATGCCGTTTAGCAAAATTTTTGTTGGTTCATCCCCACGAACAAACTTTATGTCAATACCAAGGCATATTTTTTCTATTTCTTTTATGTCTTGTAATTTAACGTTGGCCTTTAAAAGGGCAATTCCAACAGCCCTATACATTGCCCCTGTATCAAGATATTGATAGTTTAATTGTCTCGCCAGGGAACGGCTGACTGTACTTTTTCCTGATCCCGTTGGGCCGTCTATGGTTATAATGCCATCCAATTTAGTAAAGAATTTTTTTTAAGGTTTTTATGAATCTTTCATTTTCTTCAGGCAAACCAACACTTATCCTTATAAAATCTTTCATTCCAAAGTCTTCCATGGATCTTATTATTACACCTTCTTTTAGCATACGTTTATACGTATCTTTTGCTCCAATAGGAGTCTTTATCATGAAAAAATTTGTTTGGGTAGTGATATAATCAAGACCCATCCGGTTTAATTGTGAATATAGAAATTTAAGGCCTTCTACGGTTAATGCAAGGGTTTTTTTAACAAACACATTATCATTAAGGGCTGCTACGGCGCCAATCTGTGCCATGTAATTAGTGCTAAAGGGCTGCTGGACAAGATTTAATCCATTTATTAAGTCTTCAGAGGAAAAACCGTAGCCAATTCTTAGCCCTGCTAATCCATAGAGCTTTGAAAATGTTCGTAGGATAACTAAGTTAGGGTTTGATTTTAACAGGCAAATCCCGCTTTCAATATTTTTATCTGTGGCGAATTCAATATATGCCTCATCTAATACTACTATTACCTCTTTGGGAGTTGATTGCAAGAAATGGGAAATTTCTTTTATTGTAAGCGCGGTTCCTGTTGGATTGTTCGGATTATTTAGAAAAATTATCTTTGTTTTGTCAGATACAGCTCTTAAAATAGAGGGTAAATCAACGAAAAAATTTGTTAAGGGTATTCTGATTATCTTTCCCTGAAAGCTTTGGGTATTTTTTTCATACATCAGGAAGGTAGGAAAGGGAATGATAACCTCATCGTCAGTTGAAAGGAAGGCGTGTGCAATTAGTTTGATTATCTCATCCGAACCGTTTCCTAAAATAATATTTGCCATGGGAAACCCAAATTTCTTTGCCAGGCTATTTTTCAAATAATAACCGCTGCTGTCGGGATATCTGTTTATTTTATTGATTGATTCTTTGATGGCCCTTGCAGCCTTTGGTGATGGTCCTAATGGGTTCTCGTTTGAGGCTAATTTAATAGAGCCTGTTATGCCATACTCTCTTTCTAATTCCTCTATTGGTTTACCTGGCGGGTATGGTGTCAATTCTTTAATAAATTTTTTCACTAATTCTTTCATGCAAATCCATAAATTATGATGTTCAGAACGGTATGTATTGTACAAACAATAAAGAGGGGAAATGAATGATCCTTAACAACAGAAGGGAGATGAAATAAAAGTTGGTAACAAATAGAGGGGTGTTATTGAAGGATTTTCAGGATTTGATTAAGTTCATCTCTGATTTCATTTAAAAGATTGCCGTGCTCCACAGAGCTAACCGTATCTTTCGATTCGAGTCTCTTTTTTGCGCCGTTTATTGTTAGCCTTTCTTCATATAAGAGTTTTTTTATTTCCTGGATAGCCTTAATGTCCTCATATTTATAAACTCTCTGGTGAGCTTCTGTCCTTTTAGGTTTGATGCTTGGAAACTCTCTTTCCCAAAACCGGAGGACATAGGTTTTTACGCCTATTATCCGGCTCACTTCTTTGATTCTAAAAAATCGTTTGTTGTCAGGGATATCCATATTTACGTTTTTTTATGCTTTATTAACATGTCTAACATTAAATTTGTTTCATTTAACAATTACACATTAACCTTACATCCTTTATAACAATATTTCAAGTCCCATTGAACCACTGCTTATCCTTCCCTTAGTTTGCCTCCTGTGTTGCGGCGGATTTCTCTTATTATCTCCTCATGGGCTTGGTTTACCTCTTCATCTGTCAAAGTCCTTTTGTCTGACCTGTAGCTAATCCTTACTGCTAAGGCCTTTTCCTTTGAGTTAACCCCCTTTCCCTCATAAACATCGAATATGTCAACAGATTCTACCAGGCCTTTCCCTTTGTCTTTAGCGAAACTTACAAGATCAGCGCTCTCAACTGCACGGTTTATAAGAATTGATATATCCCTTTTAACCGCCGGGAACTTGTTTAAAGGTTTAAAATTTCTTTCCCATTTCACAAGTGGTAAAAGGGTATCGATATACAATTCAAGAACATAGGCGCTTTGACTAACTTCGTAACCGTCCATAACTTTTTTTGAGACTTTTCCAAGTGTGCCTGTTTCAATGCCTGATGAAAATATTTTTGCGTATTCATTATGGTCAAATTCTCCCTTAGGGTCTGTTTTCTTAAATTCAGATCCCTGGATGCCGATACCCTCTAATATATTTTCTGCTACGCCCTTAATGTCAAAGAAATCTATTTCTCTGGCCGCCTGACACCATCTTTGGGGAGATTCCATGCCTGTTATTAAGGCAGCAAGGACCTGTTTCTCATCAGGTAATTCTTCCTTTCCCTTTATGTATACCTTGCCCCATTCGAAAATACGTAAATCATTTTGACCCCTCATTGAGTTCGACCGGAGCGTTGAAAGGAGGCCTGGAAAAAGGGATGTCCTCATTACGGATTGATCTTGGGAAAGCGGATTTAATAATTTCACAAAAGATCGTAGATCACTGGATTCCTCCGCACCTAATATATCAGCGAACTTCGGAGAGATAAAACTATAGGTTATTATCTCAGTGAACCCCATGGATATAAGAAATCCCTTAATTCTTTTTTTCAGGGTAGACCCTGAGATATTTTCTAATGGCGATTTGATGGAAGGTACTGTGGCAGGTATCTTGTCATACCCGATTAATCGGGCAATTTCTTCAGTAATGTCAGCCTCTCTTGTCATGTCAACTCTGTAGGATGGCGGGCTGACCTCAATTCTGTCCTGATCTATAACCCTGATATCCATATCAAGAGAGGAAAGATGCTCAGTCACCTCTTCCATGCTTGTATCAATTCCTAAAATTTTATTCGCTTTATTAACATTGAATGAGATTTTTGGGGGAGACCATGGTTCGGGATAGAAATCTATGATTCCCTTGGCAATTTCTCCACTTGCAAATTGGGAAATGAGCATTAGCGACCTCTTTAATGCCCTGTCAGTACCCTCGATATCAATACCCCTTTCAAAACGATATGAGGCCTCTGTTGAAAGGGAAATTTTCTTTGAAGAACGGCGAATCATGGTAGGATTAAAGTAGGCGCTTTCTATAAGTACGGCCTTAGTTTTTTCTGTTATCTCCGAGTTAAGCCCCCCCATTATGCCGGCCATGGCAACTGCTTGTTTTCCGTCGCATATCATAAGAGTATTGTCATTCAGTTCCCTTATTTGTTCATCTAAAGTGGTAAACAGTTGTCCCTTTTTCGCCCTTTTTACCACTATTTTTTTGTCCGCAAGTATATGGTAATCGAATGCATGTAATGGCTGACCTAACTCTAAAAGAACATAATTGGTTATATCAACAACATTATTGATAGGTCTTATTCCGCAGGAATGGAGTCTGTATCTCATCCAGAAGGGGGATTGGCCGATCTTTACATTATTTATCAGCCCTGCAGTGTATCGAGGACAGCCTTTATTATCAAGGACTGTCACAGAGGCTAAATCCTTAATTGGTGTATTACCCCATTTAATATTTATCTCAGGCATCTTGATTTTTTTCTTGGTTAATGCGCCAATTTCACGGGCAATACCCAAAATAGATGAGCAGTCAACTCGATTAGGCGTTAGACTTATCTCCAGGATCCAGTCTTCGAGATCCATGACATCGGAAAAAGGTCTCCCAGGTTTTAGCTTATCATTCAGGAGCATTATGCCTGTATGATCGTTGGTAAGGCCCATTTCATCCTCTGCCAGGAGTACCCCTTGAGATATTACCCCCCTAATGTTGCTTTCCTTTATGTTAACGCCGTCAGGAAGTTGTGTGCCTGACAGGGCCAATGGGGCAAAATCACCTGTTTTCATGTTTGTTGCTCCACAAACAACAGATAGTTTTTTTGTGCCTGCATCTACCTGACATATAGATAGTCTGTCGGACTTAGGATGGGGTTTAATATCCAAAATTTTACCGACTACAAATTCATTGAGTTTTTGGCCCTTCCTTTCAATGCCTTCGACTTCAAGGCCTGCCATTGTAAGGGTTTCTCCTATCTCATCCGGTGACATGTCAATGTCTACGAATTCTTTTAGCCAGTTAAGGCTTACTTTCATCTGTCCCTCTATTTTCTTAAAACTGTTGCAAAAATCTTATATCATTTTCAAAGAATAGCCTTATGTCATCCAGGCCGGTTTTAAGCATGGCTATTCTTTCGATGCCCATGCCGAATGCAAAACCGGAAATAGTTTCCAAATCGTAATTAACAATTTTGAATACCTCCGGGTCTACCATTCCAGCGCCGAGTATCTCAAGCCAGCCCGTGTGAGAGCACACCCTGCAACCCTTTCCATGGCAAACAACGCACCTGATGTCCACTTCAGCGCTTGGCTCTG
>JAYEMW010000501.1:0-7402 GCA_034718555.1 Thermodesulfobacteriota bacterium | reverse complement strand
ATATCACCAGTGCATCACCTACATTAATCATCCCATCAGGGCTGGGTTGACCCTGGGCATCCAGAGGTGCGACATCCCCATGGTGTGTGTCATCCTGTGTGGGTGTCTCTAATCCTAAGGCAAAACGCAGGGCAATTAGGGCGTCACCTACACCAATTTTGCCATCTCTTTTGCCTAAGGGAGCCACGTCACCGTTTGCCACAGGCATAGGATCTATTTTCACATCATAGATACCGGTCGCAGGAGCGGTTCCTGTAAGCTTAACCATGGTTGTATCGCCAAGACCAACAGTCGCCCGTTTCGTGTCTAAAATTTGACCGTTAACCCTGAGGTGAACATTGAAGGAAATAGTAAGGACGTCATAGATTGTCTTAGGGAAGCCTGGTAAACCAAAAAAAGGACTGGTATGTGCCAGACTCACAAAGACGGTAACATTCTCCCCCGGCTCCACATTAGCGGAATCGTAGGAAAAGGCTCTAAGGCCTTGGGGACCGGTTAGAATCATAGGGTCCTGGAAAAGAAGATTTGGCCCCCTGATATTGCTGAACGAGTTATTTTCCGGCATCATTCCCCAGTGGTACGGAAAGATACCAACGCCCCAGGCGTTGGATATTTCATTGTCACTTACAGGGATATTGGGGGCCTCGATCCAGATGCCTTTCCATGCGGTCCTAGAAATGCTGTTACCCGCAATCGTATGGTTTTCACCTCCAATGACATTTATGCCAAAGACGCCGTTTAAAATCGTGTTATTAATAACGCGTACGTCGGAAGCATCTTCCACGCTGATTGCACAGTAGGTTCTGTAGAAGCGGTTGTTCTCTATTATGGCCCCGCTCGCTCCTTCTATTGCAACCGCCCCATCTCCACCCCATAACCCAGCATTGTGTATCTCACTGTTTTTTATGGTGAAATTTGAATCGTTGAAAGCAGTTATTTGCAAACCACTCAGTGGCCCCCATTCAGGGCCGACGATCTTACTGTCATAAATAAACAGAGACCCACCGGAATCAACAGTAATCGAAAATGGGTTAGGTCCTTGCTCAAACGACTCGGTCGCATCCTCCGGCACAAAATTTAATGTGACATTCCTGAGGGTCAGACTTCCGCCTTCTTTAACGCAAAGCCCCTCTGTCAGGGTAACCGATTGATTTTCCCATACCACTTCATCGTTGATGACCCATTCCCTGTAAGGAATATCTTTGAATTCCATAGGATTTAGCCCGGGTGCCTGCACCGGTAAAACAGGGATGCTTGCATTGGCGGGGTTGTAATCCATCCCATTTGGCGGAACAGGGTACGGTGTGACGACTTCATCTCCCCAATAATTCTCTCCCCATATATTATTATCCCCGTCATCGTACCTTTGGAGTTCATCCTGGGCCAGGTTATTCTTTTGAATCGCATTATCAGATGAGGCGCTCAACACGATAGGCATTGCCGTAGCAGATACTTCATTATTTTCTATAGAATTGTTTGAAGATTCGTGCAGGAAAATACCACGTCCCGAGGCTGATATTTTGTTGCCCTTCAAGGTGTTCTTATTTGAGCTAAAGAGACCGATTCCTCCCGCAGATGACGAAACGGAGTTATTAATGATCAAATTATTACGGGCTGCAAAGGCGTGTATGGCCTCCTCTCTGAAAATATCCGAGAAATCGTTGCCGTCGATAATGTTGTCTGATGCCCAGAGCAAAGCAATGCCGATACCTCCGCCCTTGGCTGTATTCCGGGTAATTTGGTTGCTCCCGGATTGCTCTACTACAATGATTCCAGTATTTGAAAGAAGGAATGTATTGTTCTCGACAATGTTGTTATTGGACCACGGCCCCAAATAGAGCCCGGCTTCCGCAGCGTCATCCGTCGTACCAACGCTCCACCATCGTGTAGTAAGCGTTTTTATGTCAGACTTACCTATCGGCCCTATCCAGGTATTATCTGCTAAATGGTTGTTCCATGAGAAAGCCATATTAAAGCCGTTTCGCGTGTCGGATATATGGTTCCCTGTGATGGTATTGTAATGGGACCTTCTTGCTGCAATCCCTATCAACGGAGAGCGTGATCCTGCAGAGACTGGCGGATAAGCCTCAATCTTGTTGTTTTTTATTGTGCAATTTCGGGCTCCATTCAGATCAAGACAATTAATACGATCATCGGGAACGTTGACCATGAACGTATTGTCCTCTATATCTGCATAGTCGATCGCATTCAACTCCAACCCATTAACGCCTCTTAACTGGCTTCCTTTTATCACGAGGCCGGCTGATCCAGGTTTATGGTCTTTAAAGGAACTTCCAGCCACAAAGGTAAAGCCGCATTTGGAATCGGAGAATATCCGGCTGTTATGGATCGACAGTGATCCTTCAGGCTCCACGGATATGCCGTAATGTCTGTCACCCGGTGAAGCTATTTCCAGGTCCACCTCTCTCATAGTCAGCCTGCCCCCTTTTTTGACTATGAGGTTTCCATTAAGAACGATGCTTTGATTCTGGATTTCTTCGTCACCTGTCACGATCCAATCTCCTTTAGACGGAATCGAGGCAAAAGAGCGCATAGTTATTAGGAAAATGAGAGTAAGTGGAAGAAGACATCGTAGGATCACCAGTCTGTCGTACCATACTTTCATAATTTTTAAACTCATATTCAGCTATTTTCTGACAGGATTAACATGATTAACATGATAGTTTTTCCTGCCTGTGCGTCGCACGCAGGCAGGCATCAAGTTGATCCTGTTGTCCTGTAAAATGTTTCCTTTTTGTAAAAGGGATTTTTTTATTTTTGTAAATTTCAGTCACTTACTCCTTTATAAAGTTAGAAAGAAATAATCCCCAACGCCTTCCTCAAAATCACCAGTGCATCGCCTACATTAATAACCCCATCAGGATTTGGTTGCCCACCGGCATCCAAAGGGGCCACATCTCCATGTACTATATCCTCCTGTGTAGGGGTTTCAAGAGTAAGGGCAAATCTAAGGGCCACCAGGGCATCCCCTATGTTCACCGTGCCATCTCTATCGCCTAATGGTGCCACATCACCATCTATCAAAGATTCGGGATTACCACCTATCTGATATTCCACTACATTGCTTAGCCCATCTCCATCAAAATCATCATCAGGCCCCTGGCTGAGATTACCAAAATAGATTATCTCCCAGTAATCCGGAAGCCCATCGCTATCAGTGTCGAAATACTTAGCTAAGGGCTGAATAAACGGGAAATTATCCGTGCCACCTGCTCCAATGTAATATGGCGTGTCACCGATGCCATCGTTATTTGAATCAGCTCCAGTATAATCGCTCCAATAGTTTCCCTCAGCGCCATTATCCCACTGATTGTCGCTGTTTTCAACAGATGCCTGGATGACATTGTCAATGAAATTATTATGATAGATAAGGTTATTCCTGCACCAACCGTCTTGGATTCCGGTATAACACCGCGACAAGGTGTTGCCTATTAACTGGTGATTCTCTCCCCTCAGTTCTATGCCCGCTTCGCAGTTTACAATCACATTACCCTCGACATAGTTTCCCCATTCCAGATGGATCCCTGTTGAGCAATTTGTTATTTTGTTATTTTTGGCAGTATTTCCTTGTCCCAAACTTAGACCAAAGGAGCAATCCGACATCTTGTTCTCAATAGCCACTCCACTCGTTCCGTCGACACTGATTGCTTCAAAACAAACTTCGTGCATATCCGAAATGCTATTGCCCTGGATTTGGCTATTTGAACTCAGCCATACACCAATGCCGTTTCCCCAGATGTCGGAGATGGTGTTGTTCGTTAATATGATGTTGTTCGAGTCATATGCCGCCATAGCACGTCTAACGCAATTATAGATGGTATTGTCAGAGACAGTGATGTCGCGTGCGCCTTCTATATTAACGGCCCAATAGCTTCCTGATATGGTGTTGCCGGTCACACGCCCACCGGTGGTATGAAAGAAACTTATCATGGAATCTTTTATGACGTTGTCTTCAATAACAGCATTATCTGCATACACTTGAAGACCTCCATACCAATACTCGTCTCCGCAGCCGGTGAGCTCGCTGTCTTTCATAACAAAGGTTGCACCTTTTGACGGCGTTATTCCAAACCCATAGCCATTGTCCAGATGAGTGATTTTAGAGTTGTAAATGTAGAGGGAGCCGCCGGCCCCAACACTCAAGTTTGACCAAAGGCTCGAAGCGCCGGTGATCAGTTCGACATTTCTCAAGGTCAGGCTTCCCCCGCTCATAACACCGATGTTATTCAACACAATAGTTTGATTCTCGATGATCTCTACCCCAGTCACCGTCTTCCCAAGCAGTGAATCGTACTGAGGAGGGATCGCCGGTATTACTGCAGGAACCGGCAGGGAGCCGACAGTAACAGGCTTCATGAGTGGGAAATTGTCAGTTCCTTCAGGGGAGATCATGTAGGGTGCATCGCCTATCCCATCTCCGTTGGCGTCTGTTCCATTATATTCACTCCAGTGATTTCCCATCCCATTATGCTCCCAGTGGTTTTCGCCATTGTCGTAAGGCAACCGTCCATAATTAATGAGGTTGTTGCCATATACGACGTTGTTTGTACAATCGTCGATGACAATACCCTGGTACTCGGCAGAAGAGATCCCGTTTCCTGCTATGGTATTACCATCGCTGGAAAAAAAAACTGAAATACCCCTGAGAAAACCTGACGTGGTATTTCCGCATATCACATTATTCTTGCTCGAACTCATGAGCAGAAATCCACTTGACCAATCGGTATCGGGTGAGGATGAGGCGGATATCTGATTGTTAATGATCGTGTTGTTTGATGAATGCCTTAACCAAATACCCTCAGAGTTAATATTAGATATGGTATTGTCGGACACCATACTGTTATAGGCATAGACCATGTAGATGCCATTACTCGGTCTTTCTGTTGAATCTGAAATGGTGTTGCCTTCGATCCTGTTGTTCCAGCCCCACACCATGATTCCGGCCTCATCGGTTGATATGGTGTTATTCTTGACTATATTGTTGTTAGACACAAACATCATTGAGATGCCCATGCCAAAGCCGGAAATATTATTGCTCTCAAAGGTGTTTCCGTGGGACAACATTGTTTCTATGACACCTCTATGTATTATGGAAAGGGTAATGATGTTGCTCTTAATGATATTATCTTCCCTTTCTACTATCCTGAAAGGACTGCTAATTGTTGAATGCTGAATTGCGTTGTTGGTAATCTGACACATTGAGCCTCCACGTATGTAGATGCCATGCACTTTGTTTGAATGGATATGATTATTGTCAAGGGTAATTCCATGCCCGGTCAAGACAATACCTATGTAATTGTTAGACAGCATATTGTTTTCAATGACCGCATTATTAGCGTCGATAACCAAACCCTTTATCCCAGACAAGATTGTCGCTTCATCGCCGAGATCTTCGCTGTCAGGACCCCACCCGCATCGATGGAGCTCGCTATTCTTCATTAGGAATTGGCTTCCAGATTCAACGGCAAAGCTGAAGCGAGCGGAATCGGAGGATGCGGTGATTACACACCCTTTTTCTATGGTTATGGCACCCCCGGATTTTATTCGAATGCCGTATTCTCCATTGTAGTTGTTGTTCATTGTAAGGCTTACGCCTCTTAGTGTGAGATTACCACCGTTTTCAATGATGAGGTCTCCATTGAGAACCATGGTATCGTTTTCAACAATCTCTGTTCCAGTAACCACCCAGTCTTGGGCCAATATTGACTTGGTTTGGAGGACTATAAAAAGAAATGTGACATCGTAGGAAAATTCCTTACCTTCTGTCTTTTGTTGTCTTTGAAGGATCTCATGGCTTTCTCCTCCCAATTAATGACTGCCAAATGAAGAGTTTTGTTTGAGATTTTATGCCTCAATTTTGATTTTTATGGTTTTTCCCTTTTTCAAGGTATAACCCGTCACCATCATCCTAAAGGTGGATCTTCACTTTCTAAGTACCTTCTGAATATAGGAAGTATCCGAAACACACCCAATAATAATTATCCTTATAAGGCATCGTAACTTCAAAAGGAAATGGATCGAAAATATTGGTGCCGGGAAAAATATTAAAAACTTCTACAGCGACAACCCTTTGTTCCCTATCTGTAAATAGAAGGCGCAGCTCGCAACGTACTATATCTTGCAGTATCATTTCCGATCTCAGAGAACTTTTATCAATGCTTATGTTATACTGCATTGTTCCCTTAAAACTTATTGTTTTCGATGTATAGTCAGTTGAATAATTATATTCTATGTCGAGATGTTTACGTTTCCAGGTGTGATGACCTGAATCGTTTAGCATCTGTATTTGGCTGTAAGGCATTTTTTTCCCTACCCAATTTTTTTCCAATATTTTCGTAGTGCTGCATGCTGACAAAACCAAAAGCAATGATATAAGAAGCATAGTACATAAAATTTCTTTTGTCATTTTCATCCCTCTTTTTAGGTGTGTTGAGATCTGACAATACTTACCTTTTGACCGTTTAGACGTCTGTTATTCATGGTGAAACCTGCCAGTTGCCTGAGCATATTGATCCATACCAATCTGCTTCCCAGGTGCCGGACGCATGGGCTCCCGTTTCCTCAAATGTCCCGTTTATCGTCATTACCTGGGACCCTGAGCCTATTGGGGGTGGATCTAAGGTGTTTTCGATGGTGAACTGCCTATCAGAGATGGGCCATCCTGAAGATTTTGAATATTTCATGGTTCCGGACATGGTGACAGACCCGCATGTATAGCTTGAGAAAATGTAAGTGATTTCGATCACTCCTGTGCCATCAGAGTTTACAGTAAACTTTAGCCCTCCAAAGTCTGTTGAGGCATTCCATTCGCTGGGTAATGATGGTTTTGTCCAGGTTACGAGTCCGAGGGCTTTTCTCAATATCACCAGTGCATCACCTACATTAATAACCCCATCTGGGTCTGGTTGACCGTTGGCATCCAGAGGGGCTACATCACCATGTGCTATATCCTCATGTGTAGGGGTCTCAAGGGTCAGGGCAAAGCGGAGGGCCACCAGGGCATCCCCTACATTTACTGTGCCATCACGGTTTCCAAGGGGCGCTACATCGCCATCGCATTCACTACCACCATTTGTTTCAGACTGTTTTAAAAGCGTTAATTCATGTCCTCCATTACATGAATCGGTACCATCTGTCCAAGTCCAGTTAGTGGTTCCATTACCAGATGTACTCGATGTTAAGGTGAAAGTGTTCAATACAGTAACTGCCCCACCATCCTCAGAGTATGATTCAGTAAAGGTGTAGATAGAGCCACAGCAATTCCCGCTTACCCCCTTGCCAATGGTTTTTTACCATATATGGAACATAATATTAACATTATCACAGCATATTGTGATAATATAATGAATATTTTTCAATAATGAACGTCTTTTTAGGAAAA
>JAYEMW010000500.1:0-7439 GCA_034718555.1 Thermodesulfobacteriota bacterium | reverse complement strand
CCGTTTTCATCATCAAAAAACCGCCAGCCTGCGTGCTGAAGGAGGCCATTGATCCTTATCCTTGCTTTTGCTTCCTTTTCCATAAGTTCCTCTCAAAGAGGCATTTTACTCAACAAACCCTTAGATTCTGTTGTTATATAGCCATCTACATGTCTATTTGACCTTTTCTTTGGAATTTCCATATTCAGCTTCAGGCTCATGGACTTCGATCTGGTCTGCCGGGACTTTTACAACTTTGCCATCCCGCCAGATTACAATTGGATCCCCAGTGCGTTTGTGATCTGCAATTGTACGGGCTACAGCTTTTTTTAACGCTTCTTCGGCACGAAATGCCTTTGCTTTATCAGGCAGATTCTTATCTAATTTCTTATCTTTCATGACCTCACCATATCTTTAGATAATTTTGAAAATAGAACTGGATCAACAATTTTCAGGTCTCCATTTTCTTCGCAGGCAATCATAACAGGATATACAGGATTAACAGGACAGACAAGATATCATAGAAAGTCTATGAAAAACCCTGTTTATCCTGTAAATCCTGTCTAAAGGGGCTTGATTTTATTTTTACACCTCGACGGCCATAGATAGCCTATCTTTTTTTATCTCAAATCCAATCTTCTCACGTTGCTTAACAGGAGGCGTCATGAGTTGGTGAATAGCCTCAAAGACGATCTTAAGCTGTTCGTTTTATTTCTTTTCCATTTGTTTTAGCTTTATAGAAGGCAATAGGAATGCCCTTCCTTATTGAAAAGTTATACAATCGTCTTTACTTATACAATATTACAGGTGGAAAGTTAAGGTTAAGGCTTAATTTCTCACCCTAACTGCTTTCTCCGTAATTGGCTTTTTTTTCAGCAACCATTACCTGCTTTGGACGACTTTTGCTTTGAATTTGCACATGTATCGTCGCCCCAAGAACCTCCGATACACGGCGTAGCATGCTCAGGGAATGACCTTCATAAGATGGTGATTCCAGCCGGCT
This sequence comes from Thermodesulfobacteriota bacterium, assembly GCA_034718555.1. Classification (GTDB taxonomy): domain Bacteria; phylum Desulfobacterota; class DSM-4660; order Desulfatiglandales; family B25-G16; genus M55B121. The sequence continues at coordinate 6,457 of JAYEMW010000500.1, read as the reverse complement.
AATCTGCTGTTGAGACGTTCCCACCAGATTTGCCAGTTCTTTTTGAGATAACCCGGATTCATTCCTTAAAGCAGCAAGCTGTAAGGCAATATCCCAGGCCTCACCCGCCTTCTTAAAGCGCGCTGCAAAATCCGGATCTTTAAACTGGTCTTCAAGGTATGTGTCAAAATTTGTTTTTTGTTTCATAACGGATTCCTCTCCAGCCAATCACGCTTTCTATCCAGAGCAACTCTACGATCCCGAGCAGAAATCTTTGCTGCTTTACTCCTAATCCCATGTACAGCAATAATTCTCCGCCTGCTCATAAAAAAATAGATCACCCGAGTGTTGAGCTTTCCTACATGCCGCAACTCGAACAAAGCATCTCCAATCGGCTTTGATAGTGGCGGTTGGTGATAATGACGACTCCGAAGCTTGGCAAGACCTGCAATGATCGTCGCAAAATCGTCAGGATCAGATTCTTTAAGATCATCAAGAAACTCGAGCATAGGGCATCGGCCTGAAATTGTTTCATAAAATTCTATCGTAAATTCCATATCAAGTCAACATCAATATTGTTGTATTACTCTTTTCTGTTTTTCTCTAAACCCCTTCAGCCTGACTACGTGAGTCACTATTACGGTTAATATATCTTTTGAGATATTTGGCTGTGTATGATTTTTTGTTATTGAGGATCTCAACAGGTGAACCGGCGGCTATTAATTGCCCGCCGTTATCCCCGCCATCTGGTCCAAGGTCAATAATGTAGTCTGCTGATTTTATAATATCAAGGTTATGCTCAATCAATGCTATTGTGTTTCCCTTGTCCACAAGCTTTTGAAATATATTTATTAAGGTTGATATATCAGCCATGTGCAAACCTGTAGATGGTTCGTCCATTATATACAAAGTATGGCCGTTTGTGGTCCTCGTAAGCTCCTTGGCGATCTTTATCCTCTGGGCCTCGCCTCCGGACAATGTCGGGCTTGCCTGGCCTAATTTGAGATACCCCAGACCAATTTCCCGCACCACCCTGACCGCCTTTTTAATCCGCGGGATAGAGGAGAAGAAGATTTCAGCTTCATTAAATGTAAGTTCCAGAACATCTGCAATGTTTTTCCCCTTGTATGTTATATCGAGTGTCTCCCTGTTAAATCTTTTTCCACCGCACTCATCACAGGTAAGGAATACATCGGGCAAGAAATTCATCTCAACCTTGATTGATCCATGGCCATTACATGCCTCGCATCTGCCCCCAGGTATATTAAATGAAAATCTACCTGGCCTGTATCCCCGGGCCCTTGCCTCTAATGTCATGGAAAAAAGCGTTCTTATCTCAGACAATGATCCAATATAAGAAATCGGCACAGAGCGTGGTGTTAGCCCAATTGGGCTATGATCAACCTCAAGAACTCTTGTTATGGCCTTCCACCCTTTAATATCCTTGCACTTGCCGGTCTCTGTTTTTTTATTTAACAGACGGTTATCAAGTCCCTTATATAGGATATCTTGCAGAAGTGTTGATTTGCCTGAACCTGAAACACCTGTTATGCAGGTTAATGTTCCTAATGAAAACCGGACATTTATCCCCTTTAAATTATGTTCCGTGGCCCCTGTAACCTCGATTTTTGGTAATGATTTATATGGCCTGAGTTTTGAGGTAATCTGCCTGGAAGGAGCAGAAAGAGATAACCCTGTTGCAGATTTCCTGTTATTCTTCAGATCTTCAATGCTGCCGCACACAACCAATTCTCCACCCTTTTCACCGGCGCCGGGCCCGAGATCAATGATATAATCAGCCTCTCTGATTGTCTCCTCATCATGCTCAACTACAATGATAGAGTTTCCTCTTTCTTTTAGCATTTTTAGGGCATCGAGGAGCATTCTGTTGTCTCGTGGGTGAAGACCTATTGTTGGCTCGTCCAGTATATAACATATACCTGTAAGATTAGACCCAAGCTGTGCTGCAAGGCGTATTCTCTGGGCCTCACCTCCGGAGAGCGTATCGCTGTCCCTATTAAGGGAGAGGTAGGATATGCCGAGGAGATCCATAAACTTTAGACGGACGAACATTTCCTCTAAGATAGGCCTTGAAATTACTGATTCTTCGCTGTGAAAAGAGAATTGTTTAAGTATTTTTATTAATCCTTTGGCTGGAATTTGTACCAGATCCCATATGGAATAACCATTTATCTTTACAGAGAGGGCCTCAGGCTTTAGCCTGCTTCCTTTGCATTTATGACAGGTGGCGAGGCTGTTTTCTTCCACACTTCCTGTGTAACCTAACCCTTGACATGCAGGGCAGGCGCCATGTTTGCTGTTAAAGGAAAATAATCCGGGGTCAAGCTCTTTCGCGCTAATGCCGCAATTGGGGCAGGCCTTGTCCAATGAGAATACCTCTTCCTGGTTTTCCCCGTCAATAACCATAAATGTACCCCTGCCTTTATAGAGAGCTTTCATTACAAGTTGGTCAAGGTCATGGTTTGTAATATTGCCAAGAACCAATTCAATGTTATGTTCCTGGTATCTACTTAGAGAAATGTCCAGCGTTAGTTGTTTTATCTCGCCGTCAATTCTAATATATTCAAATCCCTGGTTGGCTAATCGTGAAAAAAGATCTCTAAAAAATCCCTTTCGTCCAGTTATAAGAGGCACAATCATTACTGCATCTTTGTGGCCGTATTTTTTCCTAATTCTCTCAATAATTTTTACCTCGGATTGCGATGACATCTCCATGCCGCATATTGGGCAATGCTGCACACCGAGTTTGCTGTACAGAAGCCTCAAAAAATGGTAAATCTCTGTAAGGGTTGCAACAGTGCTTCTTTTACCTCCGTGGCGCACCCTTTGCTGAATGGCCACTGTCGGGGGAAGTCCCGACGCTAAATCTATTTCGGGTCTTTCGAGCACTTTAATGTATTGCCTTGCGTAAGGTGTAAGGCTTTCTAAGTACCTTCGCTGACCCTCTGCAAAGATTATATCAAAGGCAAGCGTAGATTTTCCGGAGCCTGAGACACCTGTGAGAACAACCAATTTTTGCCTTGGTATTGAAAGACTGAGATTTTTCAGATTATGTTCCCTGGCCCCTATAATAGAAATAGTTTCTTGTGCGTTTTTAGTGTCTTTAGGAGTTGGTTTATCAAGCTCAATATCTTTCCCTATTGATACCTCGTGGGCCATGTGCCTTTTTAGAAAAGCTCCTGTATGGGAATTGGGATGATTTGCCACTTTCTCCGGAGGCCCGGCCACAACTACCTCACCCCCTCCATCACCTCCCTCCGGCCCAAGGTCTATTACCCAGTCAGCATTTTTAACTACGTCCATGTTGTGCTCTACAACAAGGACAGTATTGTTTTGACTTACGAGCCGTTGAAGTATGGAAATTAATTTTTCTATGTCAGTAAAATGAAGCCCTGTTGTGGGCTCATCAAGTATAAAAAGCGTGCGGCCTGTTGTAGATGGTTTGAGATAGCGCGAAAGCTTAAGTCGCTGGGCTTCACCTCCTGAAAGGGTATTTATTGGTTGGCCAAGTTGAATGTAGGCTAACCCCACATCGATGAGGGGTTTGAGGAGAACGGTTATCTTGGACTGGTCATGAAAAAATTCATAGGCCTGTTCAACGGTCATTGACAGGATCTCGTAAATATTTTTATCTCTGTAGGTGACATCGAGTATTTCTTGCTTAAATCGCCTTCCCTTGCATTCCGGGCAGGTTATGAAAACGTCGGAAAGAAACTGCATCTCCACCTTTTCACTCCCCTGGCCTTTGCAGGTTTCGCACCGTCCCCCGGCAACATTAAAAGAAAAATGGCCTGGCGTAAGTCCCTTTTCCATGGCCATATCCGTGCTTGCAAAAAGGTTTCTTACTGTATCCATGGCATGTATATAGGTAATCGGATTGGCCCGTGGCGTCCTGCCTATAGGTTTCTGATCAACCATTTCAACTGTAGAGATATGCTCCACTCCACTTATTGAATGGTAATTGCTGTGGACTCCCTGTCGGTCGGATTTTGTATTTTTAACTCCCTTATAGATAATTTCCTCTGCAAGGGTAGACTTTCCTGAGCCGGAAACACCTGTCAGGCAGACCAAAAGGCCTAATGGTATGTTGATATCTATGTTTTTAAGATTGTGCTCAGCAGCAGATTCAATAGTTAGCCATTTTCCTTTTGATGGAGGTTTACGGCTAAGAGTCATTGGTATATGTCTTTGGCCTTTTAGATACTGGCCTGTAATTGAGCCATTAACAGATGCTGTAGGGCCAAAAAACATAATCTCTCCCCCTTTTTCACCGGCGCCTGGCCCTAAATCAAGCATAAAGTCGCTTTCTGAAATAATCTCGGGGTCGTGCTCAACAACAATAACGGTGTTCTGGAGGTCTCTGAGTCTCTTAAAGATGTTTATCAGCCTTTTGTTATCCCTTGGATGGAGGCCAACGCTCGGTTCATCAAGAATGTAAAGGGTATTGACAAGAGACGATCCCAGGGCGGATGTAAGGGCAACCCTCTGGAGCTCACCTTTTGAAAGGGTTCTTGATTGACGTTCCAGGGCTAAATACCCAATGCCTACGTCTATAAGATAGACAAGTCTGGTTTTGATTTCATTAAGAACAAGTTCACTGGGCTCATCCCAGGAAGGCACTGATAGAGATTGAAAGAAATCGTTTGCCTTCTCAATGCTTAACGCATACACCTGACCAATGTTTAGACCTCCAATATGGTAAAGAAGGGCATCTTTTCTAAACCGTGTACCATGGCAATCCGGACATATTTTATATTCCCTGTACCGGGAGAGAAAAACCCTTACATGCATTTTGTATTTTTTAGACTCTAACCACCTAAAAAATCCTTTAACACCATAAAATTCCTCGTTACCCTCAATAATTAATTGTTTTTCAGCCTCTGTTAGTTTGCTAAAAGGTTTATCAGAAGGGATATGGTTTTTTTGGCAGAAATCCAAAAGATCATCTAATTCCATACGCTTGTTCCTTGAGTTGCCCCAGGGTTTTATAGCGCCTTCTTCAAGGGATAGAGATTTATCAGGTATGATAAGCCCGAGATCAATATCTATGATTTTGCCAAACCCATTGCATGTATTGCATGCCCCTGCAGGACTGTTAAAGGAAAAAAGCCCTGGGACCGGTTTTTTATAAGTAATATTGCATACCGGGCATTCAAGATTGTTACTAAATGACAAGTGACTGTCCGGCATTATCCATAAATCAAGGCGCCCTTTCCCGAAATGAAATGCCTGTTCCAGGGAATCAAAAACCCGTTTTTTGTCGGAATATTTCAACTTCAGGCGGTCAACTATAATATTTAGTTTTCCATTTTCCGGCTGACTCTGTTCTATGGGTTTTATTTCACCATTTTGAAAAACCCTGGTGAGACCGATTCGTAATAATTCCGTTTTCACTTTTTCATGCCCCTCAGATTGAAAGGACATTGGAAAACTAATCACAAGATCAGTTCCTTGAGCAAAGTCTTTCAGCGCCTTCCAGACATCTTCCGGTGTTTCAGAAACTACAGGTCTTCCACATTTTTTGCAGTGCAATTCACCCAAACGTCCATAAAGCAATTTGACATAGTCTGTAATCTCAGTCATTGTCCCTACAGTGGATCTTGAAGTGCTTACTCCGCCGGTATTGTTAATCGCAATAGCCGTTGGGATGTCCTCAATGCTATCAACGTCCGGCCTGTCCATTCTTTCCATAAATTGTCTTGCGTATGGTGAAAAGGTTTCAATGTAGCGTCGTTGCCCTTCCGCATAAAGCGTATCAAATGCAAGAGAGGATTTTCCTGAACCACTTACACCTGTTATAGCGGTTATATTGTTGAGGGGTATATCTATGCTAAGGTTCTTTAAATTATTTTGACAAGCGCCTTTAACTTTAATAGTGTTTTTTTTCATGTTCATACCTAAAAAAGGATTATGCATAAAATAACTGAAATTGCTTATTTTTTAAATTTATATTATTATACGTGAACTTTTATGATTATATCTATCATTATAGACAAGAATAAAGGAAAACCTAAAACAAAGAGAAAATCATGGCCTATGCAGGGGATGTAGTGCTGATATATCATGAGGAAAAGCCTGTTTTTTTTGCGAGAATTGATTCAATTAAACCTGATATAAAAAAAGGCTGGTTTATAGTGCAGTTTCTCGGTTTAACCTTACCCTTGCGTACCTTTACATGGATTTTGCGGGATGAGTATATAGATGGCGCCCCTTTTACAATGGACGGTAAGCCTGTAAAAATTGAGGGGGTAAAACCAATACCGCTTGAGGAAGAGAAAAATACCAGCGTCAATGAAAAAACAAAAAGCAAGCCTAAGGGGTCTGGAAAAAAGGTTATTCCCTTTACAAAATTAAAGAAAAGAGACAAAAAAGAGACTTGATGAGATAACCATAGTCATGGTAATGTAAAGGCACATAAATCAATCAATACAAAAACCTCATTAAAAAAGGAAGACTT
>JAYEMW010000499.1:0-33401 GCA_034718555.1 Thermodesulfobacteriota bacterium | reverse complement strand
AAGATCCTTGCAGATGAGGACTACGATGTAGAAACCAATCTAAGTGGAAGAGAAGGCCTTAAAGAGGCCCTTGACTCAGACTATGACATAGTGCTCACTGACATCATGATGCCGGACATCGGAGGCATGAAGGTCTTAAGGGACATTAAAAGAAAAAAGCCATCCCTTCCCGTAGTCATGATAACAGGATATGCCTCTGTAAAATCATCAGTACAGGCCATGAAATTAGGCGCGGCAGATTACGTAGAAAAACCCTTTACCCCTGATCAACTTATAAAAGCAGTAGACACGGCCCTTGAAACAGCCGCCTCCCAGGAGCCTGAACCCCAGGAGCTGATTCACAAACAGGAGATGATCAAGGTCCTTGAAAGGGCTGCATCGGACAGTGATTTCTTTACCAGTCTCTTAGAGCAGGCCGCGGATGCATTGGATGAATATGACCTCACAGGAGCTGAGAAACTTGCCCTTCTTACAGGTGATGCCGTATGGATAGAGGAGCAGATCGGCTCCCTCACCCAGTCTCAGAGGAGATGGCTTGATATAAGGAGGAGTGCGGAGATTTGGTGAGATATTAATCAACCGTGATCCTAATATTATATTTACGATGCGCAGTAAGAGAATAGTTAATATTATTCACCTTATTTAAAGTAACATGATGAGGTCTTTTTCAACTACAAAGAAAATAAAAAGTAAGAATGGAGATGCTATCATAATAAGGCCTTATGAGGAAAAGTATTTTTCGTCATTAATCCGGATGTATGATAGCTATAACCCACTTGGATCTGTCCAGGGACTTCCGCCAATCGAGAAAGAAAAAAGACATCAGTGGGTGCAGGATATGATTAGCCGGGGCTCTAATATATTGGCCATGCATGAAGATAGGTTAATAGGACAGGCCAGTTTTTTTTCCATGCCTGTTAACTGGGTCGAATATTTTATATTTATCCATCAGGATTTTCAAATACAGGGCATTGGAACTGCTATGACCTTGAATGTTATTGAGTGGGCTCGCCAGGAAAACCTGTCAACTATTTGGCTTAGTGTGGAAAGGAAAAATTATATAGCCGTATCACTTTATCGTAATGTTGGATTTCGACGTTTTGAGTCCAATGGATTTGAGCTGGAAATGATATTGACTATAGACAAATAATAATACACAGTTTTTTGATAATGACGTAGTTTGTTATAAAAGATTAAATTAATTGAAAGGAGATTGGGAAATGAAAGAAGAGCTAACCCTAAAAGGGAAGATATTTTCCGTGCCTGATAAATGGAAAAAAAACGCTTATATAAATACGGAAAAGTACAGAGAGATGTGGAAACGCTCTATAGAAGACCCGGATGGCTTCTGGGGAGATATTGCCGAAGAATATGTCAGTTGGTTTAAGAAGTGGGATAAGGTATCTGAATACGATTGGGATAAATCTCCGGAACATAAATGGTTTTTAAACGGTAAATTGAATGTTTCTTATAACTGCCTTGACAGACACCTTGATAAGAGAGGCGATAAGGCTGCTATTATTTTTGAGGGTAATGATCCATCAGATAGTAAGGTTTATACCTATAGGCAGCTTCATAAAGAGGTATGCAAATTCGCAAATGTCTTAAAGGCAAATGGTGTCAAAAAGGGTGACAGGGTTTCTATTTATTTGCCCATGATCCCTGAGCTTGCTATTTCCATGTTGGCGTGCACTCGAATTGGGGCTATTCATAGTATTGTATTCGGAGGGTTTTCCGCAGATTCCCTGCGGGATAGGGTGCAGGACTGTAGGGCAAAGGTATCGATATCATGTGACGGTACATTTAGGGGGAACAAGGCCATACCAACAAAAAACAATGTTGACGAGGCCTTAAAGGACTGCCCCAGTGTTGAGACAAACATTGTAGTAAGAAGGGCAAATGTAGAGGTTGAGTGGAATAATAACATAGATAAATGGTATCATGAAGAGATGGAAAAGGTAAATGCTGATTGCCCCCCGGAGGAGATGGATGCAGAAGATCCCCTTTTCATTCTTTATACGTCCGGCTCAACAGGAAAGCCAAAGGGGGTATTGCATACTACTGGAGGATATCTTGTTTTTACATCCTTTACCCACAAGACGGTGTTTGACTATCATGAGGAAGATGTCTACTGGTGTACTGCTGATATTGGATGGGTAACAGGGCATTCTTATATCGTATATGGACCGCTTTCTAACGGTGCAACCTCCATTATTTTTGAAGGTGTGCCTACATACCCGGATGTGGGAAGATTTTGGGATGTAGTTGAAAAATACAAGGTTAATATATTCTATACAGCCCCTACTGCTATACGGGCTATTGCCAAAGAAGGAGAGCAATGGGTAAAAAAACATGATGTCAGCTCCCTGAAAATCCTTGGAACTGTCGGAGAGCCTATTAATCCAGAGGCCTGGATGTGGTATCATAACTCTGTAGGCAATGGAAAGTGCCCTATAGTGGACACATACTGGCAGACGGAAACAGGCGGAATAATTATAACACCCTTTCCCGGCGCTACAGATATTAAACCGGGCTCGGCCTCCTGGCCTTTCTTTGGAATAGAGCCATGCATTGTGGATGATGATGGAAATGAACTTGATGGGGAGTGTAAAGGCGCCCTTTGCATAAAGAGACCTTGGCCTGGGTTAATGAGAACGGTATATGGTGATCCTGAGAGGTTCAAGGAAACATATTTTGTGCAATTTCCAGGCAAGTATACGGCAGGAGACGGATCACGGAGGGATAAAGATGGCTATTATTGGATAACCGGTCGCATTGATGATGTTATTAATGTTTCCGGTCACAGGATGGGAACAGCTGAAGTAGAAAGCGCCCTTGTTTCCCATGCTAAGGTTGCGGAGGCGGCAGTGGTCGGGTATCCACATGATATAAAAGGACAGTCTATATATGCCTTTGTGACGCTGAATAGCGGTGTTGAAAAGAGTGATGAATTAAAGAAGGAACTGATTAAACATGTACGTAATGAAATTGGCCCGATAGCAACACCGGAAAAAGTACAGTGGGCGGATGGATTACCTAAGACAAGAAGCGGGAAGATAATGCGTCGAATTTTGAAGAAGATTGCATCTGGAGAAATTGACAAAATTGGTGATACTACTACGTTGGCCGACCCAAATGTAGTTGAAAAACTAATAGAGGAAAGAGTGTAAAGACATAGTAGTTTTATTAAAACAGACCTCGTAATTTATAGCGTATACTGGTGTAATATTTTGGACACAAACCTCTGTTGCCAACCCAGAGTTTGGGTTAAAAGGTTTCCCGCTTTCAGCGGGAGACGTTGAACCCAGACCGAGCTGATGTCAAATTAATTTGCAATGCCTTGGGATATATAGATCTACAGTTATTTGTATAATATGACTGACGAGGTCTGTAATAGGAAAAATATATGAATGACTCTGTGCTTTTAAATAATATTCTTAATTCCGCAACACATACTGCTATTGTAGTAACGGATTTTTATGGAAGAATAGTTATTTTTAATGAAGGGGCATCAAATTTATTTGGATATACACTAAAGGAAGCAAGGAATAAAAAGCTATCAGAGCTTACCTACATGAAAGAAGAACAGGAAGCTCTTTTATTTGAGGAAATTGTAAAAAGGGTGAAAAAAGAAGGCTGGACGGATGAAAGATTACCCCGTCAACATAAAGACGGCCATGTGTTTCCGGCATTCTCTATTATTACAGGATTAAAGGATTCCGCAGGAGAGATCAAGCGGATTTTAGAGATAACTCAAAATATTCCAAACCTTTTCAGGCTGGAAAGGGAGTTGAAGAGCTCTAAAGATTTCCTGGAAAATATCCTGGAGAGCTCTATTGATGCAATTATTACCACTGATGTTAAGGGATATATTACCTTTGTAAACCGTGCGCTTAAGGAACTCATTGGCCTCCGTGGCCAACAGATCATTGGAAAACACATATCAATATATTATAAAAACGGAATAGATCAGGCCCGTGAGATAATGAATAGATTGCGGAAATTTGGGCGTATACGAGATTACGAGTTTGACATGAAAATTAATGACAGGATAGTACCCATTAGAACATCCGACACCTTACTCTATGATGATTTTGGTGAAATAATAGGATCAATGGGGGTGTTTCAAGATATTACTGCCAGGAAAACACTTTCAGAGAAATTATTTGAAACACAATCGGAATTGATACAGGCCGTTAAGATGAGAGCCCTTGGCGACCTGGTATCCGGTGTTGCCCATGAAATAAATAACCCTCTTATGGCATCTAATACATTTATACATTTATTAGAGGGCGAGAAATGGAAGAACCCTGAAATAAAAAAGAAATTTTCCCTTCTTAAGGAGTGTAATGTCAGAATTGAAAAAATAGTAAAAAAGCTTAAGGAATTTTCTCGACAATCTAAGTTTGAATTTGCATCTATGCATGTTAATGACGCCGTACTGCCTGTATTGGCAATAACAAGGCAACAGTTGCTCAATCAGGGAATAGAATTAAAAATTACGCTGCCTGATGGATTGCCTTCGGTGTTAGGTGATATTAATCAGATTGAACAGGTTCTTTTAAACCTTATTGCAAACGCTATTGATGCAATGGAGGAATCCCCTGATAAACTGTTAACCATTGAGACAGCACTTAGTGAAAAGGGCCAGATGGTCCAGATAAAGGTTAGTGACACCGGTGTAGGGATGACATCGGAGCAGATTGAACAAATATTTAACCCTTTTTTTACCACTAAAGACGCTGACAAGGGCATGGGCCTGGGTCTTTCAATAAGCTATAGAATTATAGAATCACATCGGGGAAAGATTGAGGTTAGAAGTAAACAAGGAAAGGGCACAACATTTATAGTAGAACTACCAGTATACGTAGCAGGAAGCGAGAGAGAAAAAGCCAAGGAAAATACCGGAGGATGAAATGTCTCACAAGATATTGGTTGTTGATGACGACATATTAGTGGTTGAAGCCCTGCGGGGGCTTCTTAGTGCATCAGGATATGAGGTCAAGGTCGCCACTCGAGGCCAGGAGGCATTGGATATATTAAGCAGAGAGAGCTTTGATCTGTTGATTCTGGATGTAGTAATGCCAAAAATGACTGGGTTTGATGTTTGTTGTAAGGTACGTGATAGAGATGATGAAATGGGCAATGTGAAAATAATAATGCTTACAGCAAAAACAGAGCGAGGTGATCCTGAGATAGACAAAAAATGTGGCTGCGATCTATACCTTCCTAAACCTATTGATCCAGGTAGGCTAAAGGAATTAATCAAAGAGCTATTAGAAAAATAAAAATATAACAAAAAAATTTCAGGGAAAACGATTTGCATTCTATATTTTATTATTCCAAAGAATTGGCCAAGTTTGATTTTGGACCGGACCATTTTTTTAAACCTGAAAGGGCCCAAAAAACCCTTGAGCTTTGTCGTCGCTATGGACTTGCAGAATTGGAGCAAATGACTATAAAAAATCCCATACCCCTCCAGAAGGAAAAACTCCTACTTGGACATAGTGCAGACTACCTTGATGCACTTTATCGCGTTGGAAAGGGCGAGATATTTCAGGAAATGCTTTCCTATGGGATAGGCACAGAGGATAATCCACCATTAAGGGGGATTTATGACTGGTCCAGCAAATGTGCTACTGCAACCTGGGAGGGAATGATTGAATTATTGGATAATAATTATGACGTAATATTTAATCCTTTAGGTGGGTTTCATCATGCCCTTTATTCTCAGGCGGAAGGTTTTTGCTATGTTAATGATATTGTAATAGCTATAAAGGAAGCGTTAAATCGTAACATAAGAATAACATATCTGGATATAGATGCCCATCATGGAAATGGCGTTCAGGATGCCTTTTATGACGATGACAGAGTTCAGTTTATATCTATTCATGAGTCTGGAAAATATATTTACCCATATAGCGGATTTGTTGGAGAATCAGGGGAGGGGAAGGGTGAAGGCTTTACCATAAACATTCCATTGCCCCCAAAGACCGATGATGAACTTTACCTTGGGGCATTTCATAGTGTTATAAAACCACTGATCAAGGAGTTTTCTCCGGATGTTTTAGTTGCTCAATTAGGTGCGGATTCCCTTGTTTCCGATCCACTTACTGACCTTATGACCACAAACAATTCTTATATCGAAATTGTTGGTGAATTGAAAAAGCTTTGCAACAAAATTCTTGCCACAGGCGGGGGAGGATACGACATCTATCGCACCGCCCGATGCTGGACACTGGCCTGGGGTACATTAAATGACACGGAACCAAGAGATGAATTTGCAGGACTCGTAGGCGGGATGATGTTTGGACCTGAAATGGAGGTTAGCAGCTTACATGATGAACCTTATCTTGTTACAGGACTGGAAAAAGATAAAATTCGCAAAGAGGTAAACGAGATAGTAGAATTTCTAATAAAACGACATCATCTATGATAGCCAGACCTCGCCATTCTCATTGTACAAATGACTGAAGATCTTTATATCCCGCGGGATTGCAAATTAATTTGACATCAGCTCGGTCTGGGTTCAGCCCGCCACAAGAACGGCGGATAAAGGTTTCCCGCTGAAAGCGGGATTCAAAGTTCAAGGTTAACCGCTTTCCGCTTTTTTCCTAACCATTGATTTCATTGGGTTAATACCACGAAAGCTCAACCTCTGAACCTCTGAATCCCGCTGTAAGCGGGAAACCTTTTAATCCAACTCCTGGGCTGGAAACAGAGGTTTGTGTCCAGAATATTACCCGATTATACGCTATAAATCACGAGGTCTGAATATAATTGTCCAATCACAAACCTCACCTTAAAAGATACCTGATTTAGACTAATCAAATCAATAGCTTTCTCAAATAAATGGAATTTGGTATTCATAGATATTTACCTTTAATTTTATTGCAATAATGGTTGGATTTCTGTATGGATTATACTGAAATATATAAATAAAGGAGGGTATTTATGGGTGGCTTTGACTTATCAAAAATAGTGATTAGAGGTATACTGGAGTCTGATGTAGACTCTATTGTTGAGATTGAGGAAAAAAATCTTGGTTTAAAAAGAAAAAACTACTGGGAAAGGGAGCTCAGGAAGAATAATGAAGGACGATTTTTGGGCTCATTTGTAGCTGAGGTTGAAGGTAAGGTTATAGGGTTTATCCTGGGGGACGTTGGTTCAAGAGAGTTTGGTATGCCTGAAAATATGGGCTGGATACATACGGTTGGAGTGCATCCGGATTACCAACATATGGGTATTGCGCGAAGATTATTTGACGACTATAAAGAGAGATTTCTGAAATTAGATGTAGATGTTGTTTACACAATAGTTTCCCTCTCTGACAATATGCAGCTTCCATTTTTTGAAAAAATAGGGTTCAGGCAGGGAAACCGAATTTACCTGGAGTTTGATATCAGAAAAGAACCTCCAGAGGGAGGTAAGCTAACGGATTACGAATACAGACGTATTATGTAGATTTAAGTAAAGGACTTAAAAGACCCTGATTTTAAACAAATGCCGGATTTAACTGAGGCTATAATGAAAAAATCTTTGAACAATATTGTAAATGCAAATCAAATAAAAAAGGCGTGTATGGAGTTTTCTTTAATCAACAGGGTTGACGGGTTGATAGCAGAGCTCAAGGGGGCTGGTTTTATGAGCCCCAAGCTGAGCTCTCTTGTAGAGGCATCAATGCTTGGGACGCCGATATACGAACTAAATCCTTCCCTTTTTCCTCTTAATTCGAATAGTTAATAAATTATCATCATCATCATAAGGAGATTGAAGATAAGGAGATTGAAGATTATGAAATGTCGTTTTCATCCTGATAGGGAGGCCAGGGTGACATGTTTGAAAATGGGCCTTGGATATTGTCAGGAATGTTTGGATAATTGTGAGGCATGTACTGATCCCTGTACTTTTTGTAAATTCAGGCAGTCATGCATTATATGGGAACTTTGTCGAAAAAGCGAAAAACGCTACAGGATGGAAAGAGCGGCAAAGGGTCAAGGTGATAAATGATTGCTAAAAATATGGAGAATTCAAATAATGAGCAGTTATAAGGTTAAATTTATACCAGACGGCAAGGAGGTTGAGGTAGCGTCCAATACCAACTTGATGGAGGCAGCAAAAAAGGTCGGTGTTTATGTAAACAGTCTCTGCGGAGGCCAGGGAGTCTGTGGGAAATGCAAAGTGCGGATTACCAGGGGGAAAGTGAAGTCTGATAAGCATGCGATAGGTTTCTTTAGCAAAGAAGAGATAAAAAATGGGTATGCCCTGGCATGCCAAACTGAAGTCATTGATGATCTTGAGGTATTCATTCCGCCGGAATCACGTATTGAGGCGGAGCAGATTTTGACTGATGAATCCGTAGTTGATTATAGTAAACCGGAGAAGCTTTCTGTAGCAAGGGTGGCATCTGATCCTCTTTCTTTTTTTGAGCCTTTGGCACAGAAGATATACCTTGAGCTCCCAGCGCCTACTTCTGAGGATAATATCTCTGATATTGACCGAGTTATTAGGGGAGTTAGGAAGAAATTAAAGTATCACTCCTTTGAAATATCCTTGCATTGTCTTCAGGGTTTATCAGATAAATTGCGCGACAATAATTGGAAGATAACAGCCACTATTGTCAAGCACGGTGATATCTGGAGAATAACACAGGTAGAGCCTGGGGATACGAGTGATAATAACTATGGTGTGGCCATTGATGTGGGAACAACGACGGTTGTGGCACAACTAATTCATTTAAAAACCGGCAAGGTAATTGGTGTAGAGGGGAGCCACAATCTTCAGGCACATTATGGTGAGGATGTTATATCGCGAATCGTGTTTTCATGCGGGAGGACAAAAGGTCTTAATCCCCTCCATGAATCTGTAGTGGAGAATATTAACAATTTAATTAAAAACCTGTGTGAAACGAAAGGGGTGGATATTCAGAGTGTTATATCCATCGTTGCTGCAGGCAATACAACCATGAGTCATCTTTTTTTAGGGCTTGTTCCGTGTTCTATCAGATTAGACCCTTATGTTCCAACTGCTCATGTTTTTCCCCAGATACTGGCCGGCGAAATAAATATAAATATAAATCCAGATGGAGTATTGGAAACAATTGCCGATGTGGCAAGCTATGTAGGCGGTGATATAGTAGCCGGTGTTTTGGCTACTGGTATAGCGGATAAACCGGAGACGAAAATATTGATAGATGTTGGAACAAACGGGGAGATTGCCATGGGCAATAGTGATTGGCTGGTGTGTTGCTCAGCATCTGCAGGGCCTGCATTTGAAGGGGGAGGAATTAGCTGTGGTATGAGGGCTACATTAGGAGCAATTGAAAAAGTAGAAATAAATAATGATAAGCTTAAATATAAATCAATTGGCAGGGCAAAGCCGAGAGGCATATGCGGTTCAGGGATGATTGACTGCATCCATGAGCTTGTTCGAAATAAAATCATTGATCAGCAAGGGCATTTTAACCTCTCCACAAAGCATGAAAGGTTAATTGAGACAGATAATGAACCTGGATATATTATTGCGTTTTCAAATGAAACGGAGACTGGAGAGGATCTGACAATCAAAGAATCAGATATAAGTAATCTTATAAGATCAAAAGGGGCTGTATTTGCGGCTATTAAATCGCTGGTAGATTATGTAGGGATAGGTTTTGATGAGGTAGACACTTTTTTCGTGGCAGGTGGTTTTGGAAATTATTTAAATATTCCCAAGGCTATCGCTATAGGTCTTTTGCCGGATATTGATCCTGAGAAGATTAAATTTGTCGGCAATAGCTCTCTTATGGGCGCTCGTATGGCTCTTTTATCCAGCCATGCATTTGACCGAACAATTGAAATAGCAAAGATGATGACAAACGTTGAACTTTCTACATACCTGCCTTTTATGGATGAATACGTGGCAAGCCTGTTTTTGCCTCATACGGAAAAGAGGCTGTTTCCTTCAGTGGATTATTGGCAGGAATAGTAAATGCACGGCGCTGTATATAAACGGATTCTTTATTTTTAAAGGACTGGTTTATTATGGATAAGAATTTTATTAAATATTATAAAAATATTCTGAACAGTATTTCCTTTGGTATTTTTACCGTAGACAGAGAATGGAGAATTACCTTTTTTAACAAAGTTGCTGAAGAGATTACAGGGCTTTCGAAAGAGGATGTTATGGGGAAATATTGCCATGATGTATTTAGGGGTGAACTTTGCCCGGACGGCTGTTATCTTAAGGAGGCCATTAAGTTAAAAAAGGATAAATCCCATGGAGAGGTAATTATATTAAATAAGCACAACCAGCCTGTACCTATCACCATTACTGGATCGGTTTTAACAGACGAAGATGGGAATCTAATCGGAGGGGTTAGCTCATTCAGGGATAGATACAGGGAAGTTTCCCTGGAAAAGAAGCTCAGGGAATCCTATGAAATTGACGATATTGTTGGAAGGGATGAAAAGATGATAAAAATCTTTGAAATGATCCCATCTATTGCGGAAAGTCTCTCCAGCGTTTTAATTTTAGGGGAAACCGGCACTGGGAAGGATCTCATTGCCAGGGCGCTTCATAATCTCTCTAATCGCTCTGAGGGACCATATATAAAGATAAACTGTGCCGCTCTTCCGGAACACCTTTTAGAATCCGAACTCTTTGGATACACAGAGGGAGCATTTACCGATGCTAAAAAGACCAAACCTGGAATGTTTCAGCTTGCTCAGGGAGGGACAATATTTTTAGATGAAATAGGAGATTTACCAATCAACCTTCAGAGCAAAATTCTCCAGGTGTTGGATGATAAGGAGTTTTTCCCTTTAGGTTCTACTAAGCCCGTAAAGGTTGATGCAAGGGTTATTTCCTCTACAAACCAGGATATTGCAGGCATGATAGAAGATAACCTTTTTAGGAGTGATTTGTATTATAGACTAAATGTAATAGAAATTACCCTCCCTCCATTAAGGGAGAGGAAGACTGACATTCCCTTGCTCATTGAAAAATTTTTAAATGATTTTGACCTTGATATGCACAAGAAGGTAGTAGATGTTTCAACAGAGTCTATGCAATTACTTCTAAAATATAATTATCCTGGAAATATTCGGGAGTTAAAAAATATAATTGAGAATGCTGTTGTGCTTAGTGAGGATAATATTATCCATCATTACGACCTCTCTCAGGTTCTAATTAAAAAAGGGTCTGAAAATTCTAAAATTATGGACCTGGGTCCATTGCAAAATAATTTGAAACCCCTGGCCGTTAGTGAGCGTGCAACCATCCTTGAATTTCTGGATCAATGCAAGTGGGACATGAAAGAAGCTGCCAGGCTTTTACACATTGACAGGAGTACCCTCTGGAGAAAAATGAAGAAGTATAACCTTTCACCTGTTTCATGAGAAAATTAATTATTTGAGAATCATTAATGCAAAATTGTTTGACATAAGACCGTATGTATGTTATTTGAAAACCTAAAATTTCGCTGGTAAATGATTTCCCAAGAATTCATAAATATTTGCCGGGTTAGATTCTTGCTTGGACAATCTGAGAATTTTTCTCTCACAATTTATAATCGGTTAATATTCTAAATAACCCTTTGGGAAACTGGAAACTCGAAATTTGAAACTGGAAAAAGGCACCTTCAGGCTCTTCTGCTCTCAAATGTCCAGTTTCAAATTTCAAATATCTTTGATTAGCTATTAACATGAAGAGGAGGATGTTTTATGATGAAGTGTTTGAGGGTAATTGTAGTTTCTGTTGTTTTTTGCATGATTTTTGTTGCAGGTACTCCTTTTTTAGGCAACGCATCCGAGGACAGTGAGTGTTTTAAGTGCCATACCAGTGCTAAAAAATTAATAGATGCAACCAGGGAGATCGCAAAAACTAAACCCGCTGCTAAGGCTACAGAATCAGAAGGTGAGGGATGAGGTGGCGCAGTGGAGCCGTTGGCCCCGCATGAGAAGGTTTTTGTTGACAGTGATATTTTAGAGGATGAAAATCATGGAGAGATAGCATGCGTTGATTGCCATGGTGGTGATCCTGATGATCCGGACTGGAAAACAGCCCATAATGGTGTGGTCAAAGACCCTACTTACCCGGATGCAGAAAAAGCCTGTGGCGAATGCCATGAAGAAATAGTTGAAAATTATCCAACAAGTCTTCATGCAAGCCTGAGACCCTACAAATTGATAATTGACAAGAGGGCAACCCCTAATTCAGTCGTGCATAATAAGTTAGGCTGTGCAATGGAAAAAAACTGCTCTGCCTGTCACAGCAGTTGTGGGCAATGCCATATCAGTAGACCGGAATCAGTTGAGGGTGGCTTTTTAGAAGGCCACTTATTTCAGAAAAAGCCACCCATGGAGCAGGTTTGTACTGCATGTCATGGTAGTCGTGTGCAGAAAGAGTATTTCGGCGATAATGAAGGCGCTCAACCGGATGTTCATAAAACGAAATATATGAAGTGTGATAAGTGCCATTCAGGGGAAGAAATGCATGGCGATGGAAAGGAATATGAACATAGATACGCAATTGAGAACGGCGCAAAATGCACGGACTGCCACGATAAAATTTATGACAGAAATGCAGAGAATGTTATAACACACCGGATACATAAGGATAAGGCAACGTGCCAGGTTTGTCATTCCCAGACATACAAGAATTGCTCCTCATGCCATGTGGCTGATGATGAGCATGGAAATAGTTTCTTTAAAACAAAGAGTTCATGGCTTGATTTTAAGATTGGCCTAAACCCATTAAAGTCCGACAAAAGACCGGAAAAATTTGCAGTTTTAAGGCATGCTCCTGTTGATAAAGAAACATTTGGTTTTTATGTGAAGAATGGACTTGGCAATTTCGATAAACTGCCTACCTGGAAATTTGCAACTCCTCACAATATTGTGAGAAAGACTAAGCAAAATTCCAGTTGCAATGCCTGTCACGGAAACAAGGATCTCTTTTTGCTTGAAAAAGACGTAGAAGAAAGTGTGAAAGGGGCAAATAAGGATGTGATAGTCCCGGATAATATGATTCCAAGAAAACAAAAGTGGCAACCTAAATAGTGCCTGACCGAAAAGGCAGTTAAGGCGCTATTTAAGTGTTTACGGATATACCGCAACAAATACAAGTATAGGGAAGGGGGGTGGTAAAGAAAAGAGAAAAAAATTATTGATTTTAATAGAAATACATTTTATTTTTTTGATAAATAACGGAATCTTTACCCAATACATTAACAGAGAGGAGAAGGATATATGAAAAAAAAGAATTTGATTTTAATAGTAGCTTTGATGATAAGTGCTGCATTTGCTCTGAACGCACCCCTTGCAGCAGCCAAGGATATGACCGCCAAGGATTTAGTTGCAGAGGCAAAGAAAGACATTACTGTAGTTGATGTAGCGGCTGCCAAGGGTATATTTGATAAAGGCGGCGCCATCTTTTTAGATTGTAGAGAGCCAAAGGAATTTAAGTCCGGACATATACCGGGTGCAATGAATATTCCCAGAGGACTCCTTGAATTTAAAATTGGAAAGAAAATTTCTGATAAAAATAAGGAGATTGTCATATACTGCAAGAAAGGTGGCAGGGGGTGTCTGGCAGCCTTTAATTTGGTCAGAATGGGATATAAAAATGTCAAGAATTTAGATGGCGGATGGAAGGCATGGGCAAAGGCAGGTAATCCTGTAGAATAAACCGCCCAGTATTGTGTTTTTATGAGGCAGCCTTTAAGGGGCTGCCTTTTTTTCTATTAGATTAATTTTGCAGCCACTTGAGGTAGGCATAAATAAATGAGTCAATATCTCCATTCATTACTCTGTCAACATCGCCAACCTCGATATTTGTCCTGTGGTCTTTTACAAGCCTGTAAGGGTTAAACACATAAGACCTTATCTGGCTTCCCCACGCTATATCTTTTTGGACCTGATGTTTGAGCTGTTTTTCCTTGTCCTGTTTTTCTTTTTCCAGCCCGTATAGCCTTGCCTTAAGGATTTTTAATGCGAGATCTTTATTGCGATGCTGTGATTTTTCATTCTGACACTGTACAACTATATTGGTTGGTAAATGGGTAATCCTTATAGCGGAGCTTGTTTTATTAACATGCTGCCCACCTGGGCCGCTGGCCCTGAAAGTTTCTATTCGGAGATCTTTTTCGTTGATGTCTATTGTTATATCATCTTCTATCTCC
Organism: Thermodesulfobacteriota bacterium; assembly: GCA_034718555.1. Taxonomy (GTDB): domain Bacteria; phylum Desulfobacterota; class DSM-4660; order Desulfatiglandales; family B25-G16; genus M55B121. The sequence continues at coordinate 19,240 of JAYEMW010000499.1, read as the reverse complement.
GGAACAATTGATATGGATGCAAAAGATGTGTGTCTCCTCCCATTGGCATCAAAAGGTGAGATTCTTACCATCCTGTGTACCCCATGTTCTGATTTAAGATAGCCATATGCATGAGGCCCATTCACTGTAAATGTTATGTTTTTTATACCGGCTTCATCTCCAGGTAGATAATCAATAATATTTGTTTTCATGTTTCTGGACTCAGCCCATTTCAGATAAAGCCTGAGTAACATTTCTACCCAATCTTGTGACTCTGTTCCTCCTGCTCCCGCATTTATAGCAATAATGGCATTTCTCTTATCGTCTTTATCTTTAAGTAATGTTTGAAGTTCGTATTTTTCTATTTCTTTTTCTAATGCATGAAACTCATTTTTTGAATCGACTAAAAGATCTTCGTCATTTTCTTCCTCTGCCAATTTTATCATTATATCAAGTTCTTCTAATCCGTTTTTGTATTTCCACCATTCATCTAACTGGTTACTTAGAAGCCCCCTCTCCTGGCTTAATGCAGTTGCCTCATTTTGGTTATTTTTCCAAAAATCCGCCTTTGATAATTTATTTTCAACTATTTTTAGCCTTTCTTTAACATTTGTCAGGTCAAAGATGTTCCCACAACTCATCCAATGTCTTGTTTTGAAGGTTTAATCTTTCAGTTATATAGGCTACATCATACATGGTTTTGCCTCCTTTTTATTGAGATTAACCAGAATAATTTTATGGACGTAATTAACAACATTATTATAGCAAAAATATCCCCATATTGTGAGTAAAATGTTTTATTACTACCGCATTTTATATTCTCCATTAATACCTCCTCTGTGAATAGCCCGCTTTTCTTTAATATTGTTCCATCCTCAAGTATAAAGGCGCTAATTCCTGTGTTGGCTGCCCTTGCCATAGGCAGTCCGTTTTCCACACACCGGAATACGGCCATGGATAGGTGTTGATAAGGAGCGCTTGAGCGTCCAAACCAGGCGTCATTAGTTATGTTTATTAAAAGCTCAGATCCTTGGGCGGTGTGCGTGCGTGATATTTTTGGAAAAATAGATTCAAAGCAAATTAAAGGCCCTATTTTAGTACCGTGCATATTCATAGGTCCGGTATTTTTTCCGGATAAAAAGTCTCCGGCTGCGGTAACTAATCGGTGGGCAAATGGGATGAATTTTTTCAGGGGAACATATTCTCCAAAGGGGACAAGATGAACTTTATCATAATAGGCTAATATTTTATTTTTAGATATTAAGTATGCCCTGTTAAAATAGTTAATGGTACTGCCATCTCTGGAATATGCAGGAGTGCCGAATAAAATATTTGCATTTGTAGTCTTTGATATTTTAAAAATTTTCTCAGAAAGCCTTGAACCGTCCTGAAAGAAGAATGGCACAGCAGTTTCAGGCCAGATAATAATTTGAGGCTTAAAACATGCAGATTCTTCTGATAGCTTTCTATAAATATCTATTGTCTTTTCTTGAAATTTCGGATTCCATTTCAAAGATTGATTAATGTTTCCCTGGACAATAACAGCCCGTATCTTCTTCCCTGTTGCTCTGGCCTCTGTTTTTTTATTTAATGCGTAATAGCCGTACAAAAGGACTGATCCTGCAAGGAGAGATACAAGAAGTGTCCTCATAACCAATGGTTTAGTTTTTTTTATATTACCGTTAAAAAATATATTATAAATTAAAAGATTTACAATAACAACCATAAATGAAACACCATATACCCCGGTGATATCCGATATCTGGATTAGGGGAATTATGGAATATTGACTATAGCCTAAAAGGCACCATGGGAAACCAGTCAAGATATGAGCCCTTATATATTCCAAGGCAACCCATGCGCAGGCACCCCAAAAAATGGGAAATATATCATTCTTAAAGAGGTGTAGGATGGTAGGGAAAAGGGCAATATAAAATGCAATATAAAGGGAGAAAAGAAACATTATTGAAATGCTTATAAAGACGTTAATATTGCCGTAATGGACAAGCACTGCTGCTATCCAATAAATGAGGGTCAGGTAGTGAGCCATGCCGGCGATGACCCCCAGTTTTAGTGCAATAAATAGAGATTTATCCTGAACGCTTATAAGGAGCGGAACAAGAGATATCCATGCAATCCAGTGAAGCCCGAGGTATGGAAAACTAACAGTAAGCATAAGGCCTGAGAGGATTGCAAGGCTGAAATTTTTTAAACTGATTTTATCCATTAAGTTAAAAGCCGTATTTTCAATATATTATTTTGACATTAACATAAATGATAATTATATTCTATCAAGCAGTTTGTAATTTATACTTGACTATATTTAAATATTTTATTATAAATTAAACACTTTATCATAAGCGGGCATAGCTCAGTTGGTAGAGTACAAGCTTCCCAAGCTTGGTGTCGCGGGTTCGAACCCCGTTGCCCGCTCTATGTTTTAGTTAAAGTTCTGTTCCCTTTTTGAGGTAATAGTATTGAAATGTTATTACTTTGAATAGTGGATAAATTAAGCAAAAATTGGGTTAAACCATTGGGAGCGGGCTTTTATGCCCGCTTTTGTATTCAGAGGATTTTGTTATACCTATAAAGAAATTGAGATTTTTCATAGATGCCGGAAAATAGTGGAATTATAAATGAAGTTTTTGAGCTGGCTGAAGATCTCCTCCGTGAATCTCTTATGGAGATAGTAGATGTTGAATTTCTATTTGAACATGGAAGGTGGGTGCTGAAACTTTACATTGATAAAGAAGGGGGAATTACATTAGACGATTGTGCCGGCGTTAGCAGGGAACTCGGTGATTTGATTGAGGTAAGAAACACTATTGATTATCCTTATGTGCTTGAGGTTTCTTCCCCTGGACTGAATAGGCCTTTAAGAACGGAGAAGGACTTCATTCGTTCAATAGGCAAGATTGCAGTGTTGGTTATGTCTAAGCCGATAAATAATATAAAAAATTTTACCGGGCGCATTGCTGGTGTTAAAGAAGGGGTGATAAGCCTTTTGCTTAATGACAATACCTCGGCTGAGTTGCATTTAAACGAAATAAATAAAGCAAGACTAAAGTATGAATTGAAAAATTGATATTTTAGTGGAGAATGTAAGATGATTACAGATTTATTAAGAAGCATTGACCAAATCAGCAGGGATAAGGGGATTAATCCTAAGATTCTTATTGAGGGCCTGGAAGAGGCAGTTCGTTCTGCTGTTAAAAGGAAATTTGGGCCTGATTATGAGTTAGAGGTAAATTTTAATATAGAATTAGGTGAAATTGAGGTTTTCGAGTTTAAGGAGGTAGTGGAGAAGATTGAAGACGACAGATTTCAGATAACATTAGAAAAGGCTAAAAAACTCGATCCTGATGCTGAAGTTGGAGATAGCCTGGGCTCAAGAATGGATATAGACGTGTTGGGCAGGATAGCGGCGCAATCAGCAAAACAGGTGATAATGCAGAGACTAAGAGAGGCGGAAAGAGATGCTGTTTATGAAGATTTTAAGGATAGAAGAGGGGAGATAGTAAACGGTATTGTGCAACGTTTTGAGAAAAGTGCAATTATTGCCAACCTGGGCAAGGAAGAGGCTGAGCTTCCAGTTAAAGAACAAATCACTCAAGAGACATATACACAAGGAGACAGGATAAGGGCCTATATATATGATGTGAAACAATTCAGTAGAGGTCCTCAGATAATGCTATCAAGGACCCATCCTAATTTTTTATCCACCCTTTTTGAGAGTGAAGTTCCTGAAATATCTGATGGAATTGTGACTATCAAGCAGGTGGCTCGAGAGCCTGGAAGCAGGTCTAAAATTGCTGTTTTTTCAAAGGATAAGGATATTGATCCAGTAGGGGCCTGTGTTGGAATGAAGGGATCAAGGGTGCAGGCAATAGTCCAAGAGCTGAGGGGCGAAAAGATTGATATTGTAACGTGGGTCCCTGATCCGGCTAAATTTGTATGTAATGCCTTGGCCCCTGCTGAGATTTTGAGGGTAATAGTTGATGAGGAAAAAAGGGTTATGGAGGTTGTTGTTCCTGATGATCAACTGTCTCTTGCCATTGGTAAAAAGGGGCAGAATGTCAGGCTGGCATCCAGGCTCTCAGGCTGGAAGCTTGATGTGACAAGCGACTCTGCATATCAGCAGGCATTGGAAGAGGGGCATAAGTCATTGCTTGAGCTCTCAGGGATTGGTGAAAAATTAGCCAAGTCCCTTTTTGATATGGGATTTGGCTCTATAAGTGATATAGCAAAGGCTGAGTTAGATGATCTGGCAAGCATAAAAGGGATTAGTGAGAAAAAGGCTGAAGAGTTGATCCAGGGAGCAATCATGCATGTGGAATCAACAGGGAAAGATAATGAAGAAACCCAAGATAAAGAAAATGAAGGAGCTTTATCTGGAGGATTACATGAGCAGAGTTAGGATATACGAGTTAGCAAAAGATCTGAATATGGATTCCAACGAAATAGTTGAGAAATTGCAAGACGCTGGTTTCCCTGTTAATAATAATTTAAGCTCTCTTGACAGTGATGATTTAGCCCGTGCCAGGGATTGTCTTTCCGGGGCAACAAACGAAATTTTAGAGGAAAAAAGAATAAAACCTACTGTTATACGTAGGCGTAAGAAGGTTGTAGCCAAGGTAGAGGAAAAGATCCAAGAGGAAGTAGAGGAAATTGAAGAAGAGCCTAAGCCTATCATTAAGAAAGCTGTTGAGGAAGAACCTTTACCGACTGAAGAAAAAACAGAAGAGATTTCAAAGATAGAGGATGAAAAGGTATTAAAAAAGGATGCCGTCCCTGAACAGAAACCAGAACCAAAAACTGAAGAGGTCAAGGCGAAACCTAAAAAGAAGAAAAAAGAAAAACCTAAATTTACACCGGCCAGGATAATAAAGGAAGCGCCTGCCCAAATAGACGAGCCAAAGATAAAAGAGCCTCAAGAAAAGTTAAAGCCAGACAAGGCTTTATCTTTCACCGAAGACTTACCTAAAGTGGTGGAAAAGAAAAAGAAAGCGAAGGAAGTAAAAGAAGTGACTTCCCATAAGAATTTTCGCAAAAGAAAAAAGGAGATTTTTGAGCGAATTGATCTATATGGCGATAAAAAAACAGGGTTTTCAGATAAGAGAAGATTTAAAAAGAAAGATAAGCTTGACAAAAAGAAATTTGCACAGACAGAGATAACTACCCCAAAGGCCATAAAAAGAAGAATAAAAGTACCGGATGTTGTAACTGCAGGCGAGCTTGGAAAGAGAATGGGTGTAAAGTTATCGGCATTAATGAAAAAATTAATGGAATTAGATGTTAAGATAGGGATTAATGATCCAGTTGATTTTGATACTGCATCCTTGATAGCAAATGACTTTGAATATGAATTGGAACTCTCATCTTTTGAGGAGGAAGAAATTGTTTCCGAAGAGACTGATAAGGAGGAAGACCTTAAGCCTCGGCCACCGGTAATAACGATAATGGGGCATGTAGACCATGGCAAGACATCACTTCTTGATTATATAAGGAAGTCTAAAATAATAGAAAAGGAGGCCGGTGGAATAACGCAACACATTGGGGCATACTACGTAAAAACATCTCGTGGAAATATTGTCTTCCTTGATACTCCAGGCCATGAAGCATTCACTGCAATGAGGGCCCGAGGGGCAAAGGTTACGGACCTTATTGTATTAGTTGTTGCCGCAGACGATGGTGTAAAAGACCAGACTATAGAAGCCATTAATCATGCTAAGGCCGCCGACATTCCAATTATTGTAGCTGTTAATAAAATTGATAGACCGGATTCTGACACTGATAAGGTTACAAGGGAATTATCCAAGTATGACGTGTTGGTTGAGGATTGGGGTGGAGAGACTCTTTTAACTGCCGTATCAGCAAAAACAGGACAAGGTGTAGAAGAGCTCTTAGATAATATAATACTCCAGGCGGAAATCTTAGAGTTAAAGGCCAACTATAAAAAGAAGGCGAGAGGGGCTATTGTAGAAGCCAGACTGGATAAAAGCAGGGGGCCCGTTACTACCGTGCTTATTCGCGATGGTGCGCTCCATCAGGGAGAATTTTTTGTGTGTGGGGAAAATTTCGGTAAAGTGCGGGCCATGTTTAATGATAGGGGGAAAAAAATAAAAGAAGCATTTCCATCAATGCCCATAGAGATTTATGGAATCTCCGGTGTGCCAAAGGCTGGGGATGATTTTATAGTAGTCTCTAATGAAAAGAAGGCTAAATTAATTGCCGAACATAGGAAGAGTAAATCTCAACTTGGAATGGTGACTAAAAAGGATGCCATCAGCCTTGATAATCTTTTCGAAAAGATTAAAGAGGGAGAAGCAAAAGAACTGAATATTATAGTTAAGGCGGATGTGCAGGGATCATTAGAGGCCTTGATAGATTCTCTCGTTAAGCAAAGCACCAAGGAGGTTAAATTAAAGGTTATTCATGGCGCAACCGGTGCTGTGACGGAAAGCGATGTAATGTTGGCCAATGCATCGAAGGCTGTAATAATATGCTTCAACATAAGGGCAAATCATGCTGTACAGGAAACAGCAAGAAGAGAATATGTGGATATAAAATTCTACAATGTCATTTATAAGGTGATAGAGGATATTAGACTCGCCATGGCTGGTCTCCTTGAACCGGTATACACTGAAAATATCATCGGCCATGTAGACATTAAAGAGATATTCCATGTGTCCAAAATTGGTACAATTGCCGGTTGTTATGTGTCTGATGGTAAAATCGAAAAGGACGCGAATGTTCGTTTATTAAGAGATGATGCTGTAATATTTAGTGGCAAAATTAGTTCATTAAAAAGATTTAAAGATGATGCCAGAGATGTTTCTTCAGGCCTTGAATGTGGTGTTGGACTGCAGAATTATAATGACATGAAGCCCGGAGACACACTTGAGGTTTATAGATTATTAGAGGAGAAAGCGGAGCTTTAATTTGGTGGTTGGAATTCTTAAGCTTTCCTTGCATATTTATGATACGCAATCGCTCAAAGAAAAGAGAAAGGTTGTAAAGAGTGTAATTGCCAGAATTCAAAACAAATTCAATGTTTCCATAGCAGAGGTTGGCTCTAATGATAAATGGCAAATAGCCGAATTGGGGATTTGTACGGCAGGCAATGATAGGAGATTTATTAATTCCACCATTGACAACATTCTCTCTTATTTAGATTCAATTTACGTAGGTGAAATTATTCATTCTGACATAGAAATATTAAATTTTTAAACAATTGCAACTCAGATGGATATACAAAAGGCAAAAGGCTACGAAGAAAAGTCCATCTTTTGGGCTATTCAAAGGTCTCAATCTTTAGTTTATGAAAAGGATTATTGTGCTGGCAGGTAATAGATCTCAAAGGGTTGGTGATTTGATTTTACGGGAAATATCCTATCTCCTTTTAAGGAAGGTCAAGGACCCAAGAATAAAGGGGGCAACTATTACGGAAGTCCAGATGACCAGAGATTTAAGGATTGCATATGTTTACTACAGCCTTTTTGGTCAAGATGTCAATAAAAAGGCGGCTCAGGAAGGTTTTGAAAGTGCAAAAGGATTTATACGCAAGGATGTAGGTGAAAAACTTCATTTACGGTACGTCCCGGATATTCATTTCAAATATGATAATTCTCTTGAATACGGACAGGAGATAGATAGTCTTCTAAACAAAATTACCCCGAATTAATATAAAAATAGAAATGTTCATCGATTATTCCAATGGTATTAAATGATATTGCAAGCCTGTTAAAGGAAGGTAAAAAATTCTTGGTAGTTAGCCACAAAGATCCTGATGGAGACGCTATTGGTTCTGCATTGGCTTTGAGTGAGACTCTGATACTATACGGAAAGGAGGTCATAACCTATAATGCCGGTCCTATCCCAGACTCTTTATCCCATTTAAGCGGAATAGAGAAGGTAGTGGATAGCATTGACCCTGAATTTGATTTTGACGCCCTGTTAGTCCTTGATTGTGGAAATATTGAAAGGGTAGGGGAGATGCATTCCGTGCTCTCTAAAATAAGGCCTTTAATAAACATTGACCATCATAGAAATAACTCTCAGTTTGGTGATTTGAATTTTGTAGATGATCAAAGTTCATCTGTCGGAGAGATTATTTATAAGTTGATGAAATTGGCTGATTTTCCCATAAATAAGAGTATTGCAGAAAATATATTTGTGTCTCTACAGTCGGATACCGGCTCTTTCAGATATGAGAATACCACATCTGATACGTTTCACATTGCAGGAGACATGGTGGATTGGGGGGTTAGGCCCTGGAAAATATCACGTAATATAATGGATTTGTATTCATTGAAGAAGCTGAAACTTCTTGAGATAACCTTGAAAACAATAGAGCTGCACCATTCAGGAATGCTGGGACTACTTACTGTTACAAAGGAGATGCAATCAAAGGTAAATGCCCGGGAATTTGACAGCGAAGGATTTGTTGACTACCCAAGGTTGATAGCAGGGGTAGAGGTAGGAGCTCTCATAAAGGAGGCAAGAAAGAATTTTTTTAAAATAAGCTTGCGCTCAAATGACTGGGTGAATGTATCGGATTTGGCAAGGTATTTTGGAGGAGGCGGGCATCCGAGAGCAGCAGCCTTTACAATGGAGGGAAGACTGGAGTATGTAAAAAGGGAATTTATTAACATAGCAAAGAGCTTCTTAGAAGGTAAATGACCCGGAAGGACGGAATTATAATAATAGATAAGGAGTGCGGGACGAGTTCTTTTGGTGTTGTTGACAGTGTTAAAGGTATGGTAAGGGCAAAGGTAGGGCACGCAGGAACGCTTGATCCGTTTGCAACAGGTGTATTAATACTTCTGATAAACCAGGGAACTAAACTGTCCCACTTTCTTATGTCTCAGGATAAAGTTTACAGGGCAGCCCTAATGCTTGGAGTAGAAACGGATACCCAGGATTTAACAGGAAGGGTCACCAAAGAAAAGAGTGTAGGGAATCTGTCAGAGGAGGACATAAGGCGCAAGGCGCTCGACTTTTTAGGGACTATAAAACAGGTTCCGCCCGCCTATTCTGCTGTTCACTATAAAGGGAAGAGGGCCTATGAATTTGCCCGAAATGGTATAGAAGTAGATCTCCGGGAAAGGAATGTGAGGGTTGATTATATAAACGTATTATCTGTTGATATTCCCAATGTGTGGATTGAGGTTGGATGTGGGTCAGGCACCTATATAAGGACCCTTGCCTCTGATTTAGGGAGGAGCTTGGGGGTAGGGGCACACCTGACCTTTTTGAGAAGAATAAGGAGCGGTTTTTTTAGTGTAAATAATGCCGCCACCCTGAAAGAAGTGGAAGAACATAAGGCTAATGACAATATCAATGAGTTGATAATACCGCTAAAAGATGCGCTAAAGGGAATAGTTGAGGCTGAAGTCTCAGACAAATTGGCGGAGAAGATAAGAAATGGTTATAGACCCCTAATGGATGAACTGAGGGGGAAGGAGATGCAGCCATTTAGTTTAGATGAATATATAAAGGTGGTAATGGGGAGAGAGATGGTTGCCATTTTAAAGGGGAACGGTAAAACATTGGATATAATTAGAGTTTTTAAATAATTAGTTAAGGAGGGATTAAAGTGGTCTTAAAAAATACGGATAAAAGTGAGATTATTGATAAATTTAAAATCCATGAAAAAGATACAGGTTCATCAAACGTTCAGGTTGCCCTTTTAACAAAAAGGATAAATGATCTTACAGATCATTTTAAGCTGCATCCTAAGGACCATCATTCAAGAAGAGGATTACTGAAGATGGTCGGTCAGAGAAGACACCTTTTAAACTATGTAAAAAGAAATGATGCTAACAAATATTTGGCCCTTATTAAAGATTTAGGGCTGAGAAAATAAATTTAATTTTTAGAGAATTTGCTTATTAAGGAGATAAAATGATTAAAAATGTAACAGCAAACATTAACGATAAAGTTATAAATATTGAGACAGGAAGGGTAGCTCGGGAATCAAGCGGCACTGTAGTGGTCACCATGGGGGGGACTGTGATTCTAATAACGGTAGTTTCTACGGATGAAAAGAGGGAAGGCATTGATTTTTTCCCTTTAACCGTTGATTTTCAAGAGATGTCATATGCCGCCGGAAAAATCCCCGGCAATTTTTTTCGCCGGGATATGGGGAGGCCAAGCGAGAAAGAAATGCTGACTTCAAGGCTGATAGACAGACCTCTGAGGCCACTTTTTCCGGATAATTATAATTATGAGACCCAGGTGATTGCCAGTGTTTTATCCTTTGATAATGAGAATGACCCTGAGCCTCTCGGTATCTTGGGCGCTTCAGCGGCCATTACAGTATCAGATATTCCTTTTGCAGGCCCGGTCGGCAGTGTACGGGTTTGCAGGGTAAATGGCGAGTTTATTGCATTTCCGAATTTTGAGGAACAGGAAATGAGTGACATAAACCTAATTATTGCAGGAACAAAAGATGCGGTAGTCATGGTTGAGGGCGATGGCAAGTTTGTTTCAGAGGATGATATGCTTGAGGCTATATTTTTTGGCCATAAATCCCTGCAGCCTGTTATTGACGTGCAAACGGAATTGAGAAAATTAGCAGGAAAGGAAAAGAGAATCGTCCCTACGGACGAGAAAGATGAACAATTTATAGAGAGGGTGGCATCAGTAGGCGAGCCACTTATAAGGGAATTGTTATCTTATCCTGAAAAGATGGTAAGGCAAAGAAAGAGATCTGAGGCAATCACCTCTGTAATTGAATCACTTAATGAAGAATACTGTGATAGAGGAAAGGAAATAAAAGAGACAATTTATGATTTAGAGAAAAAAATAGTTAGAAGTATGGCATTAGAGGAGGGAAAAAGGATAGACGGTCGTTCCTTTAAAGAGGTTAGGCCTATTGAATGTTTAGTTGGTGTTTTACCGAGGGTTCATGGGTCCTCCTTGTTTACGAGAGGCGAGACACAGGCAATGGTTTTAACCACATTGGGCACTGAGAGGGATGAGCAGAAAATAGAGTCAATTTATGGTGATTCTTTTAGAAAATTTACCTTTCATTATAATTTTCCACCATATAGTGTAGGGGAGGCAAAAAGATTAGGCGCTCCTGGAAGAAGGGAAATCGGTCACGGAGCCCTCGCAAGGAGGGCGCTTTTGCCTGTTTTGTTGGAAGAGGATGATTTTCCCTACTCTGTAAGGGTTGTGTCTGAGATACTGGAATCAAATGGATCTTCTTCGATGGCAAGCGTTTGTGGCGGGTCTCTTTCATTGATGGATGCAGGTGTTCCGATTAAGGAACCTGTAGCTGGAGTGGCTATGGGACTCATATCATCAGGTAACGATATTGCCATACTGACGGATATAATTGGCGATGAGGATCATTATGGTGATATGGACTTCAAGGTAACAGGGACGAAAGATGGAATTACCGCCCTCCAGATGGATATTAAGATTAGCGGCCTTACAAGGGAAATCATGGGAAAGGCCTTGCATCAGGCCAGGGAAGGTAGAATGCATATTCTAAATGAAATGCTAAAGGCCATAACGCAATCGAGAACTGAGATTTCCAAGTATGCCCCCAGAATTGTTACTATGACTGTAAAGCAAGACAAGATAAGGGAAATAATCGGCCCTGGAGGCAAGATTATTAAAAATATTTCCCTTGAAACCGGTGCGCAGATAAATATTGATGATGACGGCAAGGTTTCCATTGCATCTTCTGATAGTGAGGGAACTGAAAAAGCCATCGAGATGATAGAAAATATAATTAAAGAGGCGCAGATTGGAGAATTGTATACAGGAAAGGTTATCAAGATAATGGATTTTGGTGCCTTTGTAGAGATTTTGCCGGGGACTGAAGGCCTGGTGCACATATCTCAATTGGCAAATGAAAGGGTAAGGAAGGTTACGGATGTGCTTAAGGAAGGTGATGAAGTGCTGGTAAAGGTCCTTGAAATTGATGATAGAGGAAAAATCAGGCTTTCAAGGAAGGCTGCATTAGGAAATAGTAAAGATGAGATATGAAAAAACCGTTTTAAATAACGGGGTGAGAGTAGTCACTAATGCTTTGCCTAATGCAAAATCTATATCATTAGGCATATGGGTGGACGGCGGTTCGAGAGATGAAGTCAATAAAGAGAGAGGTATATTTCATTTTATAGAACACATGATATTCAAGGGGACAAAGGATAGGTCCGCCGTTCAGATTGCAAAGGATCTTGATGCCTTGGGAGGATACTCCAACGCATTCACCAGTAAAGAAAAAACATGTTTTCACGCCAGGGTTGTGGATAAAAAACTTCAGTTTTTAACAGAACTTTTTTCCGATATATTTCTATATTCAATATTTGATGAAAAAGAGATGGAGCTTGAGAAATCCGTTGTTCTCCAGGAAATCAACATGGTAGAAGATACGCCTGATGAATATGTTCAAACATTATTTGAGCAAAATTTCTGGGAAAAAAACCCTCTGGGAAGACCTATCCTCGGGACAAGGGAGGCAGTAAGCAAAATATCGAGGAAAGACATAATTGATTACATATCACGGTTTTATTCACCTGAAAGGGTTGTGATTGCAGCTGCAGGCAATGTGGACCATGATGACTTGGTTGAATATTTCAGACCATTTTTTGATCCCCTTTCACGCAGTGACGATGTTATTCCAGTTAGGAGCAAGCCGTTAGCTACCCCGAGTATATCAACCCATCCCAAGGATCTGGAACAGGTACATATCTGTTTAGGCGCCCAGGCATCATCTATGTCCGATAAGGAAAGGTTTGCAGATTCGATTCTTAATACCATTCTTGGTGGAAATATGAGCAGCAGACTTTTTCAGGAAATTAGGGAAAAGAGAGGTTTGGCCTATTCTGTTTTCTCATATATCAGCTCCTTTATGGATACAGGGTCGGCAAGGGTGTATTTGGCGACGGATAAGGAGAAAGTAAATAAATCTATGGATTTAGTAGGCTCTATCATAAAGAAGATTAAAGAGGGAGATATCTCTGATACTGATCTGACAAGGGCCAAAGGATATCTTGAGGACGGGATTTTGTTAGGTTCGGAAGACATGGACAATATAATGATGAGGCTTGCTAAAAATGAATTTGTCTTTGGGAAATACGTAACTTATGAAGAATTAATAAAAGAGATTGAAGATGTTACCACAAGCGAAGTGATAGAAGCAGCCGGGAGAATTTTCTCATCAGGCAATGTTTCCCTATCTGCATTGGGCCCAATAGATCAAGATAGTTTAATCGTAGACCCTATTAACTTTACGTAATGCATTTTTTCCCAGAAAACGGTCACAATCTATTTCTTCAGTATTATATCTATGAGCAAGGTTATTTTAAAAGTTAAGAGATTAGACAATAACAAAAACTTACCATTGCCGTCTTACCAGACAAACGACTCATCCGGACTTGATCTTAGAGCGGCACTTGAGAAGGACATTATCCTCCATCCAGGAGATATAAAGCTCATACCAACGGGCTTATCCATCTCTATTCCCAAAGGCTACGAGGTACAGGTAAGACCACGTAGCGGCTTGGCCTTGAAGCATGGCATTGGAATCGTAAATTCACCCGGCACAATAGATGCGGATTACAGAGGTGAAATTGGTATAATTGCCATAAATTGGGGGGAGAAATCCTTTACCGTCAAGAGAGGGGACAGGATCGCCCAAATTGTTGTCAACAGGGTTTCTCATGCAGTAGTCGAAGAAGTAGATGGACTTGATCAGACAGATAGAGGTGAAGGTGGTTTTGGCCACAGTGGTACTTGAGAAGAAAAAACCGGGCCTGTCGGTTAAGGCTTTTATATTAGACTAAAACTTGGTATTTTTTTATGAATATGGTGAAGCCAAATTATCTTAATCGAGGGGAACGCCAGGATATCATAGAAAAGATAACATCGATTATTAGAACTAAACAGGAGATAACATTTGCGTTTCTTTACGGATCTTTTCTTGAGGAACCCTTCTTTAGGGACATAGACATAGGTATATTTGTAAAAGGTGTTGAGAAATCAGGATATTGGGACTATGAATGCATGATATCTCAACAAATAGAAGACACGCTAAATCAATCGATTGCAGTAGAAGTAAAGGTGATAAATTCGGCCCCTGTTTCCTTTTGCTTTCAGGTAGTTAAGGGGGAAACCATTTTTGTGAGGGATGAGGATTTTTTATCAAATTTTATGGTTAGCATAGCGCGGCTTTATCTTGATATGTCTGTAGTCAGGCATACTTACCTTATGGAGGCCATGACATGATGAGGCTAAACATTGAAAAGATATATGCTAAATTCAGGGATATCATGGAATCCATAGACAGGCTGCGAGCATTACGAGATATATCACTGAATGACTTTATGGAAGACAGGGATAAACAAGATATTGCAAGTTTCCGCCTTATAGTAGCCACCGAGGCAGCCATTGACATGTGCCTCCATGTATCGGCAAGGATGTTAAAGCAGGTTCCGGAAGAATATGCAGGCTGTTTCAGTCTGCTTTCAGATAATGGGATTATAGACAAAGACCTGTCCATCCGTCTTGGAAAAATGGCTCGCTTTCGTAATCTTTTGGTCCATCAATATTGGGAAATAGACTACTCTCGAATGTACGAGATGATTTGTGGCGTTGATCTCGACGATCTTGAGGAATTTGTCCATCAAATAGAAAAACTGATTCAAAAAAATATTGATGAAGGGCAGAAATAATTAGATTTTTATTTTTTTGTCTCTAAAAGCTCTTTTATTTTTTCTGATAACGCTGCCATGGAAAACGGTTTCTGGATAAAGCCTTCAGCCCCTGAATCTAAAATTTCCTGGGCCGGACCATCTATTGAATATCCGCTGTAGACAAGTACTTTCAGGCCAGGTCTCGTTTCCATAAGCAGTGGATATACCTCATCTCCCCCCATATCAGGCAAAACAATATCAAGAATGGCCAGATTAATGTCACCATTGTCGGATTTTAGAACATTAATAGCCTCATGTCCTGTCTTTGCCCCAAGAGCATGATAGCCTAATCTTTCTAACATCATCAGGGTGACATCCATTACCATTTCATTATCTTCAATAACAAGTATGGTCCCTGCTCCCTTAACCGGCTCGGTCTCTATTTTTTTCGACGGGATTTTTTCCTTGGCAATCTCTGGAAGGTAAATATTAACTTTTGTCCCATTTCCTAATTCAGAATCGACATAAATCCAGCCATTATGATTCTTTACTATGCCGTATGCTGCGGCCATTCCAAGACCACGGCCCTGAAACTTTGTTGTGAAAAAAGGCTCAAATACCCGGCTTACTGTCTCTTCACCCATGCCCTTTCCATTATCCTCTATGGTTAGTGAGATATATGTGCCAGACTTTAGAGCGTGAGTATTTTTTGAATTATCATCAATTATGGTTTCATTTCTGCAGGATACGCGAATATACCCGTCTCCCGCAATAGCCTCAGACGAATTTGTAAGGATTGCAGAAAGCACCATCTGCATCTGTGTTGGGTCTGCCTCTACATTAAAGTTGCCGTCAAACAAATCCATATCAATGTGCACGGAAGAGGGGAGATTATTATGCTTTATCAAAGGTATTGTATTTCTTACAAAATGGCTCAACGAGATTATTTCTGCCTGATATTTTCCACCTCTTGCATATGCAAGCAATTGATTCGTCAGTTTAACCATTCTTTGAGCTGAATTTTTCATTTGCACTGTGTAAGCAGCTATGTTTTTATCACCAAGAAAATCCATTTCAAGGAGGTCGAGATTTCCAGTGATGGTGGCTAATGCATTGTTGAACTGGTGGGCAATGCCGCCACTTAGATTTGCTATAGACTCCATTTTCCTGGCCTGATAGAGCTGGGCCTGAAGGCGCTTTTGTTCGGTCATATCTATATCCATGCAATAAAACTCAGGTTCTTTTCCGTCAAGCTCTATTAATGTATGGGTTGAAATCACGGGTACCCTGGACCCGTCCTTTCTCATTAACAAAAGATTTTCAGCCGGTGGTATTTCTCCAGTTTCTACGCCGTGGTTTATCGTTTCCCGCACATAATCACGCATTTCAGGAGGAATAATAAGTTCAATAATGTTTTTACCAACAGCCTCAACTTTTTTATAACCATAGGTGTTTTCGCACGCACTGTTCCAAAAATGAATCGTGCCGTCTGGTCCATATCCCTGTATTGGAACAGGGATTTCCTCAAACAGTGTTCGGAAATGTTCCTCGCTTTCTCGTAATGCCGCCTCAGCCTCTTTTATTTTCCTTTTAGTATCTTTTTTTTCAAGGCAACACTTTACACGAAAAAGCATCACCTAAGGTTCGCAGGGTTTTAGCAGATAATCATCGGCCCCAATCCTGAGGGCATCAATTGCCAGGGTTATGTCACTGTAACCTGTAAGGATAATAACCATTGTTTCCTGACTTTTTTCCTTTGCCTTTTTTAATACCTGAAGTCCATCGATAGTCTTCATAACCAGATCAGTGATGATGATATCAAAGGACTGTTTTTTCAATAGCTCAATGGCATATTCGCCGCTTTCTGATGTGGTGACTCGATATCCATTACTTTCGAGAAAGGGACTGATGGTTCTGAGTATAGAACGATCGTCATCTACAAGCAATATATGTGGTATCGAGGGTTGGGTATTGGGTATGTGTATTTCATTATTCATTTTTTCACTCCTTTTAAATGAAGTTAATATATGAGTTTAACATTCTACACAGGGTAAGGTTATTGTAAAAACCGCGCCTCCATTGCGTTCGTTTTTAGCCATTATAGTTCCCCCATGGTCTTTGATAATGTCATGACAAATAGAAAGCCCTACACCGAGGCCCATTATTTTTTTGCTGGTGTAAAACGGGTCAAAAATGTGCTCCAGGTCATCCTTTGAAATCCCTGGGCCGTTATCTGCTATATTGATAACAATATTGCCATCTTTGAGGTCGGATTTTATATCTATTTTTTTTACAATTTTAAGGCCGATATTTACCTCTTTATGTCTGGATATGCCTGCAATAGCCTCTATGGCATTATTGATGATGTTAAGAAATACATGATTCAATTGTTGCGGTGAGGTTGTGATGTCTGGAATTTTGGGTGAGAGTTTTAAACCTATCGCAACTTTCCCCTTTTTTAGTCGGCCTTGAACAAGGATAACGGTCTTTTTGATAACACTGTTTATATTGATTTGCTGTTTTTTATCTTGTTTCGGGCGGTTAAGGTCGAGCAGATTTTTTACTGTATCCCGAATGCTTTCGAATTCCTGTTTTAATAAATCTATGTTATCTTCTAATTCCTTTTCCTTGGGAAATTTTTTTTTGATTGCGCTCAATGTGAAGGTAATTGACTGTAGTGGTGAGTTAATCTCATGGGCAATGGAGGCAGCTAACTGACCGGAGGCAGCAAGGCGTTCAGAGCGGACTAACTGGTCCCGAAGCATCTTAATCGTTGTAACATCCCTGAATATCTGCATCTTGGATATACATCCGTTAGGATTTTTCAAGGGAGTTGAAATCAAATCATAGGTCTTATTGTTTTTAACGGAGTGCCATTCCCATCTTACCGTTTTCCCTTCAGCTACTTCATGGATTCTGCACCATGGGCAGATTTCTTTTCGGCCATTAATATATTCAAAACACTTTTTCCCTTGGGTTTCACCGAAATGTTTCCTGAGCGCAGTATTTGAATATTCTATGTTATATTGCTCATCAACGATGTAGATATCATCTTCCATGGAGTTTAAGATGTTAACAAAATTATCCCTTTCGAGGCGCAGGGTATTTTCGATTTGCTTGCGTTCCTTTATTTCATTTTCTAATCCCTCATTTGCCCCAAGCAGTTCAGCGGTGCGTTTTTTCACCTTAATCTCAAGTAAGTTATGGGTCTCTTTCAGCTCCTTATGCAGTTTTTTTATATCAGTGATCTCAATAGATGCTGCTCCTATAATCGGGGGCTTACCTTCTCGTAAGATTGGGAATTTTGTAGTGCGCCAGTGACGTTCTGCGCAGTCTTTGTCTGGAACGGTTGCCTCTATAACCTCTGGTCCATATGTCAGGACTCGTCTGTCATCTAAATTTATTCTATCCGCTAACTTTTTTGGATGATATTGATCTGTGGTTTTACCTATCCAGTTATCAGCCCCAAATATATCGATCATATGTTTGTTTGCAAAGATAAAGCGGCTATTTGAATCCTTAAGGAATATAGGCCCTGGAAATTGCTCAGCAAAAATTGTGAATAGTTCTTCTGCTTCCTTTCGGGCTAACTCTATTCTTTCTTGTTTTGTAATATCACAAGAGCATACAACAACACCTTTTATTGTACCTCCCTTCTCTAAAAACGGACAATAAGTAACATCCATGAATCGATTCCCTATACCCTGGAAATCGAACCATGCCTGGTAATGAATATTCTC
Source organism: Thermodesulfobacteriota bacterium (assembly GCA_034718555.1). Taxonomy (GTDB): domain Bacteria; phylum Desulfobacterota; class DSM-4660; order Desulfatiglandales; family B25-G16; genus M55B121. The sequence continues at coordinate 867 of JAYEMW010000499.1, read as the reverse complement.
ACCAGAAATGGCGCGATCCAAAAAGGCCTTTATTAGCTTGTCAAAAATATCCTTCCCAAGTAGATCAGCAACAGAATGCCCAACTATATCCTCCCTTACTTTATTATGGGCCCTAAGATAGGCAGTATTTACCGATTGATAGATATAATTTAGGTCAATTAGGGAAACATGCACGTCAGGGGCGTTCAACATGCTTTCACTCATATGTAATGCATTTTTCGTCCTTTTGTGCTTTGCAGATTCTTCTTCTAACTCTTTAACTCTCTGCTCCAATTCTTGATAACTCGGCTTTTTCGTCATGGAAAAATCACTCAGTTGTCCTTATTATATTATCAATGCGGTTCCTGTGTTTCTGCCTGTCATTTACAATCTTGGCGCCTTTCATTAAAAACTTTTTTAAGATTATCTCTTTTTCCTCCCATTAGGTTCTCAATGTGCTGGATCAGGATTTCTTCCTCCACAGGTTTCCCAAGAATGTCATCGGCGCCTGCATTCATGATTTGCTCCCTATTTTTTTTCGTATCATAGCCGCTCAGGATAAGTATTTTTATATCTGAAATCATTGGATTATTTTTTATATACCTGCATACCTCAAATCCGTCCATCCCAGGCATGATCAGGTCCAGGATCAAAAGATCAGGCTTAAACTGCGATATCTTGATTCCTGCCTCAAACCCATCAGATGCTGTTTCTGTATCGTATTTATAAGAAGAAAGCGCATCACTGAGGGTTTTTTGAACCATAAGGTCGTCATCAACTATCAAAACCCGGTTTCTATGGAAGCTTTTAGTAGCCAGGGGGTACATTTCGTTACTAATTAAAAAAAACTCCAGGTCTTCCCTAAGGATCCTGTGGTGCCTCCCTGGA
>JAYEMW010000498.1:0-7509 GCA_034718555.1 Thermodesulfobacteriota bacterium | reverse complement strand
CCCTTCATCTGCTCTGCCTGGCCGTTCATCTCTTCGCTGGCGGATGCGGATTCCTCTGCATTAGCGGCATTCTGCTGGGTTACCTGGTCCATCTGGGTGACGGCTGTGTTTATCTGATCAATTCCCTGGGCCTGTTCATTGGATGCCTCGGCGATTTCGCCAACCAGCTCGCCTACCTTGGAGGCGCTTTCAGCAACCTGGGTAAATGCCTCATTGGTCTTTGTGACGAGTTCGGAGCCATCATTGACCTTTTTGACAGTGTCTTCAATAAGGTCTGAGGTGTTCTTGGCCGCATCCGCAGCCCTGATTGCAAGGTTTCTTACCTGATCGGCCACAACGGCAAACCCAGCTCCCGCCTCGCCTGCTCTTGCTGCCTCTACCGCTGCATTAAGGGCCAGGAGATTAGTCTGGAATGCCACCTCATCAATGGTCTTTATGATCTTTTGTGTCTCCTCACTGGCATGAGAAATCTCCTGCATAGAGGTGGTAAGATTACCCATGGAATCATTGGCATTTTTTATCACCTGGTTTGCCTCTTTCATTAGGCTATCTGCCTGGCCTGCATTGTCTGCATTCTGTTTGGTCATAGAGGACATCTCCTCCAATGAAGATGATGTCTCCTCAATAGATGCTGCCTGTTCAGAGGCACCTTCCGCCAGGGACTGACTGGCTGAAGATACCTGGCCGGAGGCGGATGCTACCTGGTCGGAGCCTTCGTTGAGGCCTGTTATTGTGAGGCGAAGGGGTTTAATAAGATAATTGTTAATAAACAATGCAAAGGCAAAGAATATTAGAACAAAAATAGGGGCCAATAATATGACGGATTTATTTGCCACATTTCTTAACGGCTTGGCCAGAGCGTCACTCTCAAAGTTTCCAGCAACCACAATCCAATCTTTCGGCTCATAGTATTGGAATGCGGCAACCTTGTATGTGTTTGTCTTAGTATTTCAACCTAAACCCCGTTAAGCTGCGCCCTCTAATTTTGCAATCTCCTCACTATTTAAAACCCTGTCTATATCAAGGAGTATCTTAACACCTCCGGATACCTTGGCCATGCCAAGGATGTATTCGGTGTCAAGGCTCGTTCCGAATGCAGGGGTGTCCTCAATATCCTCTGCCTTTATGTTTAATACCTCTGAGACTGTATCCACTATAGCGCCTATCTGTATGGTTGCGTCCTGTGCATTTATCTCCACTACTATGATACAGGTCCTGTCTGTATATTCCATAGGCTCCATACCAAACCTGAGTCTTAGATCTATTATAGGAATCACCTTTCCCCTTAGATTGATTACACCCTTAACAAACTCCGGTGTTCTGGGAACAGATGTAATAGGCATTATGCCGATAATTTCCCTTATCTTGAGGATACCGATTCCGTATTCCTCGTCTGCCAGGGCAAAGGTAAGGTACTTGCCTTCCTTGCCTGCCTGTGCCGAGCCGGCAGACAGGTCGGTCATGGCACTTAATGTCTGATTTATTGTTTCCGTATGTTCCGTCATTTTATGATTACCTCCTTTGGTTTGTTTTCAGCAAAATACATGCCATGGGTATCTAATGTGCAGATTTTGCAACTATATAATGTAAATCGGTGATTGGGATGTAAGCATTTAGGCTGAATCGCTACTGTTGTTTACTAAAAATTTAAACAATACTAAAATACGCTACGTTGCAGGTACACAAAATCAGAGTGCTGGATCTGTAAACGTGTCAAAATATATGTCAATTAATTGACGGAAATATAAATTATTATAACAGCATAATTTTTTTAAATTCATACTGGTTTTGTGAAAGTCTTTATTGTTTGTTGTTTCTAAGTTTTAAAAACATTAACAATCTGGTAAAAAATCTCGAAATTTTCATACCGAACCCCGTATTCAGCAAATAACCCCGGTGCTTCGCTTCAGTCCAGGGTTATTAATGAAAGAAACTTATAGGTCGAATAAGAGAGTTAAAGACCGCAAGGACAGGGGAATATCTTTTTGAATGGCCGCAAATAATATGCATCATTTCATGGGGTGCAGATAACATTAAGTATTCTGCCCGGAAAAATTTAAAGGTTATTCTCTTATGTCTTTACCATGGAAGATACACGGTTCTGCTTACCTTTGCATAGAAAAACAAACAGGGATGCCTTAAACACACTAAGGCTATGTGTGTTGCGGCCATTCAAAAAGAGATTCCCCTGTCCTGATATATAGGCAAAGGATGTTGAACAGTTTTATCCAAAAGCTAATGGCTAAAAGCTAACCGCACAGGTTGAATAATCTTGACATTGCAGCGGGCCGTCTCATTGGGCAGTTTAGCCCTTGCCGTAAATGGTATGATAGTTGCAGTTAATTTACCATGGTTTTTTTTCATTAAAAATGGCAATATACCTAAACAGTTACAATGAGTTTATTTTTCAGGAGGATTTGATGGAAAAAGCAGTGTTTGAGGAAAAACGTTCTTATGCAAGGGGGAATCTTTCTTTTAAGCTTAAATTCAGGGTTATAACCCAGGAGGAGTATGAGACATTAAAGGAGTTAATAAATCAATCATCTCCTCCGAAAAATATGAGTCTTGATGGTACCATATCGAAGGAAAGCAGCGTTAATACTTTTTTGATAGATTTTCTCTTAAATATAGATGAAAAACTGGATCAGATAATTTCAATGTTATCCAGGGGTGAGGAGAGCAAAGAACTGTTCAAGAATGGAATGTGTTCTGACATCAGTGGTGCAGGGATGAGCATCACTGTAGATAAATTAGTTGAATGCGGTCAAATTATCCATACAAATTTTATTCTTGCCAGGCTTCCCCTTGTTTACCTTGATGTATTCGGTGAGATTGTACGGGTAACACCATTGGATGAAAATGAACAAGGCCTTTACAGTCTTGGAGTTAAATTCCTTGAGCTTAATACAAACGCCAAGGAGAGGATTATATCCTGTGTATTTCAAAAACAGAGGGAAAACATAAGAAAGAGTAAAGAAGAGGATGTTGCAAATGGATAATGTATTAGAAAAATTAAATAAACAAATAGAGTCTCTTGCCCTTGATATTGTTATGCTGGATTCTCAGGATATACCGGGGCTCGGCAATGCTTTAAAATACATGGAATCCATGGAGGCTTTGTCTGAAGAGTTAAAAGACGAATCTATTGCATCCCTTGCAAAGGGAATGAAGGGATATATTGAAAAGATAATCTTAGGAGAAAAGACTGATTTAGCGCCTATTGAAAAGGGCGTAACGGAACTCCAGGAAATATGCAGGGATATTATAAATGGAAAACGGTCCCAAAAGGACATTTCATCATTTCTCATAGACCTTGATTTTGAGGAACCAATCTCTTCGGTTACATCTTCAACGCCTGAAAAGAATGCTGAGCCGGGGCAGGCCGGCGATACAGAAGGCCCTGAGACAGTCAGTGAGATGATTATTGGGGATGAGAAAACAATCCAGGAAGACACGCCACCACCTCCTATTGATGAAGAAGACATGGAGATTATCGTTGATTTTGTGGCAGAGTCTTTAGAAAATCTTGGGACAATTGAAATTAAATTAGTGGACCTGGAGCAAGAGCCTGATGACAAGGAAATCATAAACGATATATTCAGGCCGTTTCACACGGTTAAAGGTGTGTCGGGATTTCTCAATTTTAATAAGATAAACAAACTTGCCCATATGTCGGAAAATCTCCTGGATAAGGCCAGAAATGGTGAACTTTCCATATCCGGAGAGATAGTGGATATCATACTTAACAGTGTGGATGCCTTAAAAAAGATGATTGAAAACATACAGACATCTGTTGATTCAGGAATCCCGTCAGAGGGTGATATTGAAACTGAACCTATAATTTCCAAAATTGAGCATATCCTTGCCCAGACAGATCAAATTGAGGGTAAACCAATAGGTGAGATTCTAATAGAAAAGGGTGCTGTTTCTGAATCCGATGTAAAAGAAGCGCTTGATATTCAGAAAGATGACCAGGAAAAAAAGCTTGGGGAGATACTCATCAAAGAACAGAAGGTTGAAACACAGGAAGTTGTCGCTGCTATAAGGGATCAGAAAAAAGCCGGCAAACTGCCGCCCGTTCTCCAGGTTAAGGTGGATACTGTAAAACTTGACAGTATAGTCGATATGGCCGGAGAACTGGCGATTGCACAGTCTATGCTCAGACAGCATGAGTATATTAAGGCAAGTTCCGATAGAAGGCTGGATCAGGTAATCAACCAGTTGAGCCAGATTACCTCTGGATTGCAGAAATCATCCATGTCGCTCAGGATGGTGCCCATTAAGAATACATTTCAAAAGATGTTGCGTCTTGTAAGGGACCTGTCAAAAAAGGCAGGTAAAGAGGCCCAGCTTATTATGTCAGGAGAAGATACTGAGATAGACAGAAACATGGTTGAAGAGATATATGATCCAATGGTCCATATGGTGAGAAATTCTATTGATCACGGGTTGGAAACACCTGAGGAGAGGGAGGCAGTCAAAAAACCGGCAAAGGGAAACATATATTTAAAAGCCTATCACAAAGGTGGTGAATTTGTGATAGAAATTGAGGATGATGGGCGAGGCTTAGATAAAGACAAGATCCTGAAAAAGGCCATTTCAAACGGTCTTGCGAGAGAAGGTGAAAAATTGAGTGACGGAGAAATCAACAGTTTTATATTTAAAGCTGGTTTTTCCACTGCCGAGAAAGTAACAGAGATCTCCGGCAGGGGTGTGGGCATGGATGTGGTAAGAAGCAGGATAGTGGAAAAATTAAGGGGAAGGGTCGATGTGCAATCAACCTTAACAAAGGGCACAACGGTATTTATTAGATTACCACTTACACTGGCAATTATAGATGGAATGATAGTAATGGTTGCGGAAGAGAGATACATTATACCTACCCTCAGCATCCAGGAATCTTTCAGACCGAGACAGGATGAATGCCACACAGTAAAAGGAAAAGGAGAGGTAATCAGCTTCAGGAATAATTTGGTCCCCTTGATCCGTCTCGACCGCCTTCTTGCAGACAGAGGACATTATGCCGGACAGGAAATAGCTTCCAATCCCTGGGAAAAACTGGTAGTGGTGGTGGAAAATCAGGAAAGGACGAGATGTTTTCTTGTAGATGAATTAGTGGGTCAGGAAGAGGTGGTTATTAAAAGCCTTGGAGAAGGCCTAAAGAGTGTAAAGGGCATAGCAGGTGGGGCAATAATGGGAGATGGCAGAGTAGGGCTTATTCTGGATATTGCTGGAATTTTTGATATTGTTTCAGTGGAGTAATAATGGATATAGTTGTTGGAGTTGCAGACATGAAGGTAAGCAATGATTTAGAGGATGTGCTGACAACATATTCTCTCGGCTCCTGCATAGGCCTTGTCATTTATGACCCAATGGCTAAGGTAGGCGGGCTGCTTCATTACATGCTGCCTGAATCCAGTCTCGACGTGGTAAAGGCAAAAAAAAATCCCTATATGTTTGGAGATACAGGCATACCTCTTCTATTCAAAGAGACATACAAACTCGGGGCAAAAAAGAACAGAATAAAAACCATTGTTGTTGGAGGCGCCCAGATACTTGATCAAAAAGGACTGTTTAATATCGGCCAGAGGAACTTTACCTTGCTAAGAAAGATGTTCTGGAAAAATAATGTTATGATTGATTTTCAGGAGGTAGGGGGTAATATTAACAGGACTATAAAGCTGGGGGTAAAAACCGGTGAAGTCTTGTTAAAAACATCCGGTGGGGGGTTCAAGAAGATATGGTAGAATTAGACAAAATAATTGAGAAGATTGACAGATTAAGGCCTGTTTCCAGTATAAGCAGTAAAATTTTAGAGATAACAAGCAACCCTGACAGCTCCATGTCCGAGCTTGTAGACATAATAACCTATGATCAGGCTATTACTGCAAACCTCCTCAGAATGTGCAATTCTACCTATTTTGGCCTGACAAGAGAAATAACATCAATCAGACACGCAGTTACCTACTTGGGGATAAACAAGATAATCAATTTAGTGCTTATGGAGACTACGACTGATAACTTTAAAAATGGCCAGAGCGGATATGACCTTGACGAAGGGGATCTATGGCGATATTCAGTCACATCAGCCCTTATAGCCCAGGACCTGGCTGAACAAAAACAGCATACAAATATCCCCCTTATTTTTACATCCGCCCTTTTAAAGGATATAGGCAAGGTAATATTACATACGTATGTAAAAGAGTCTTTTGAAGACATTATTAATATGGTAAAGAAAGATAATCTTTCTTTTATAGAGGCTGAAAAGGAGATAATTGGGATTGACCACGCCGAGTTAGGTGCCAGGGTCGCTCAAAAGTGGAATTTTAGCCCTGCCATGGTTAAAATTATAAAAAATCATCATAATCCCGGCAGGTCTTCTCCTGATGATATTTCAGCGGCTATTGTTTATATTGCTGATTCTATTTGTATGATGATGGGTATCGGCATTGGATCAGATGGCCTTGCATACAGACACTATCAAGAGGTGATGGATCTACTGCATTTCACCAATGTTGATGTGCAAAAGGCTATAGCTAATTCATTTGAAAGACTGAAAGATGTTGAAACACTGGTTAGTTTAGCAGGAGGAAATTAATATATGGCATTTAATGTTTTAATTGTTGATGATTCTTCTTCCATGAGAGCGGTAATAAAAAAAACGCTTAAAGTCTCCGGTTTCAACGTGGGGCAGTTTCTGATGGCCGGTGATGGAAAGGAGGCCCTTAAGGTTCTTGAAGGCGAATGGGTTGACATTATTTTAACGGATATAAATATGCCCAACATGAATGGCATGGAACTACTGACTGAGATGAAAAAGGATGAAATGCTAAAATCAATTCCAGTCGTTATGGTTACAACCGAAGGCAGTGATAAGGTTATGGAAGAGTCTACAAGACTCGGAGCACAGGGGTATGTGAGAAAGCCATTCCGGCCTGAGGAAATAAAAGGAATTTTAAACAGCATACTGGGGGAGGAAGAAAGTGGACAAAGAGAAAGTGATGAAGAATTTGAGGGTGGCGATTTCTAATGTAATGGAGACAATGTTTTTTGAACCGGTTCAAATAATTGAAAAAGACATGACCCTGCAAGAATGGTTTTCAGATAACTCATCGATAATTGGGGCGACACTCGGTTTCTCAGGCCCTTTAACAGGCTCATTCTATCTTCTTATCCCTGTCTCCGCCACAGATGAGATTGTTTCAAATTTTTTAGGAATTGACACGGAAGAAATAGATGATGAACAAAGGGTAGATACAGTAAAAGAAGCCCTTAATATGATTGGAGGGGGGTCATTTTCACTTTTTGACAAAGATGGTGAATTTAAATTAAGCATACCGGAATTGATGAGTAAAGAAAAGTGCGCATATGACCAGCTTGGACATATTAAAGGAGATACTGTTTTTCTTGAGTCAACGGATAATCGTCTGGCTGCAGGGGTTAAGATTGAAACTTGAAATTGGAAACTGGAAATTGGAAACTGGAACTTGAAACTTGAAACTTGAAACT
>JAYEMW010000497.1:0-7593 GCA_034718555.1 Thermodesulfobacteriota bacterium | reverse complement strand
GTAGCATCTCAATCAGTCCGGGCAGCTTTAGAAAAAATCCCCTCAATCCCCCTTTTCAAAGGGGGAAGCTATATGGATGCCCTGCCTTATTGAGATGTTACTAACAAATGACGATTCAACTTTTTGTTCCTGCAAAAGCGCTGAGTTTCATGTAAATATCTTTTCATTGTTTTTCTTTGCGAGCTTTGCGCCTTTGCGAGAGACCTTTTTGGTTCCGGTTTGTCCGGGTTAGGGATTGTAAACTATTCAGGTTGTAAGGGAAATTGTCTTAGAAAATCGTCAGAGTTCCATTTCATGGGTTCAATTCCAAAAACGGTCTCCATGTGACGGACTATTCCATCCTTTACTTCTTTTACTCCAATATTATCCATCCCTTCTTGTTTCAGGGAGGTCATGGAAATATCATTTAGCCCGCAGGGGTTAATCAATGAAAAATATTCTAAAGAGAGGTCAACGTTCAGTGCCAGGCCATGAAAGGTTATTCCATGACGGATCGCTATGCCTACGCTCCCCACCTTTTTATTTCCCACCCAAACACCACGATTTAATGAATTGCGTTGGGCCTTCACTCCACAATCCCATGCAGCTCTTATCATCACTTCCTCAAGGCCTGCAACATACTCGAGAACCCCAATCTTGTCGGTGTTCAAATCAATAATTGGGTAGGCAATTATCTGTCCAGGGCCGTGATAGGTAATATTGCCACCTCTCCTGGTTTTAACGATCCGGACACCCTTTTGTTCAAGAAACTCCTTTGACACCTTAAGGTTCTCAAGGCCGCCGTTATGTCCCAGCGTATAAACCGGAGGATGTTCCAATAATAGGACAGCATCTTTTTTTAGGGTTCCTTTACGCCTGGCTTCTACCATCCTGTGCTGCAGGTTAAGGACAGTCATGTACGACATGGTTTTCAGGTCCACAATTTGCCAGACACGGGTACGGCCAATCTCATTAACGATCATTTTTCTCCATCTTGAAAAACATTTTACCCTGCCAGGTAAGGGTGGCGGGCAGCCTTAGTTTCATCCATTCTTCTCACCTTTGGCCTTGTAGGAGCCTCAAAGAGCAATTCGGGATTTTGTTTTGCCTCATCTGCAATTGCCTTGCATGCCTCAATAAAGAGATCAAGCGTCTCTCTTGATTCCGATTCCGTCGGCTCCATCATAATTGCACCGTGTACGACCAGGGGGAAATAAACAGTAGGCGGATGGAAACCATAGTCTATAAGTCGCTTTGCAATGTCAAGGGTTGTAACCCTGTTTTCCTCTTGGAGCTTATCGGAAAACACGCATTCATGCATACATGGCCTGTCATAGGGAAGATGAAACGTGCCTTTCAGTCTTTCCTTTAAATAATTGGCATTAAGAACGGCTAACTGGCTGGCCTTTTTGAGCATGCCGCCCATGCTTAGTATGTAGCTGTATGCCTTTATCAATACCCCAACATTCCCGTAAAAGGCGTGTAGCCTGCCTATAGATTTTGGGAAGTCCTGAGATAAAAAGTAACTGCCGTTTTTTTCCACCACCCTTGGCACCGGCAAAAAAGGTTCTAAATCCTTTCCTGCGCAGACAGGGCCGGAGCCGGGACCCCCTCCGCCATGAGGCGTTGAAAAGGTCTTGTGGAGGTTCAGGTGCATAATATCAACCCCTATATCACCCATATTCACAATTCCCATAATGGCATTCATGTTGGCGCCGTCTACATAAACAAGCCCGCCTTTTGAATGTATTATGCCGGATATTTCTTTGATGTTTTCCTCGAACAACCCCAAGGTGTTGGGATTGGTTATCATAATGCCTGCTATATCTTCATCCATAACAGATTCAACACTTTCTAAAGAGAGGACCCCCAGTTCGTTGGACTTAACCGGCACAGGGATAAATCCGCAAATAGCGGAACTTGCCGGGTTTGTTCCGTGGGCTGTGTCTGGGATAAGGATTTTATTTTTTGTTGATCCTGAATTTTGGTGAAAGGCCTTGATCATCATCATGCCGGCCAGCTCACCTTGGGCCCCTGCTGCAGGTTGGAGCGTAACGGCTGGGAGACCGGTAATCTCAGACAGGTATCTCTCAAGGTGAAACATAATCTTGAGTATCCCCTGGGAAAGCTCTGCTGGAAGCATAGGGTGTGAGGAGGCAATGCCATGAAGGGATGCCTGTCTTTCATTGATTTTTGGGTTATATTTCATAGTGCATGAACCCAGGGGGTACATTCCGCTGTCTATACCATAATTCCATTGAGAAAGTCTCGTGTAGTGGCGAACAACATCTAGCTCACTTAAATCCGGAAAATCCGGTCCGTTTCCCAGGAAATTATCATCCATGGGAAAGGCATCAACATCCCTCTGAGGCAATGAAAAGCCTGATCTTCCCTTCTTCCCTTTCTCCCATAGAAGCGGTTCATTCAGGACAAGCCCTGTTGTTGATAGGGTTTCTTTCATAATTTTACCTCCTTGATCAGGGCATCCATATCTTCCCTGGTGTTGGTTTCAGTGGCGCACAGCAGATAGTGGTCCGATAGTTCCGGATAGAATGGGGCAATGGAAAGGCCGGCTACCATCTTCTTTTTTAACAGTCCGGCATAGGTATCTTTAAAATCCGAAGGAAATTTCACCACGAATTCATTGAAGATTGGGGTGTCAAAGGGGATGACAGCACCTGCATCCATAAGACCCTTCTTTAAGTATTCAGCCTTGTCATGGTTTAATGCTGCAAGTTTCCGTATGCCGGTCCCGCCTGTACAGGCAATATACATAGCTGTGCTAAGGGCACAGAGTCCCTGGTTTGAGCATATGTTTGAGGTTGCCCTTTCACGGCGTATGTGTTGTTCTCTGGTGGCAAGGGTCAGGACAAAGCCCCTTTTCCCGTTCTTGTCCGTTGTCTGACCCACGAGTCGTCCAGGCATGCTTCGCACGTATTTTGTCTTTGACGCAAACATTCCAAGGCCAGGTCCCCCAAATGACTGGGGTACACCAAGGCTTTGTCCTTCTCCGCATGCTATGTCAGCGCCGAGGGAGCCGGGGTTTTTAATAAGACCGTAGGCCAAAGGTTCGGTAAAGGCGGTTACGAAAATGGTTTTCCGGTCTGAGTGTATCCTTTCTCCCTGTGATTTAAGATCTTCTATGCATCCGAAAAAATTTGGGGACTGAATTGCAACAGCGGCAAATTCCTCCAGATCATGAAGGCCTGAAAGATCGGTTGTTCCATTTTTAAGGAACGGGAGCTCAACTATCTCATATCCTTGGGCGGAAATATAGGTTTGAACCACCTGACGATAATAGGGATTGATTAGCCTCGAAACAGCAACCTTTTTCCTCTTGGTTATGCGTATGGCCATAAGCAGGGCCTCAGCCAATGCCGAAGCTCCGTCATACATGGAGGCGTTTGCCACATCCATTCCCAAAAGCAGGGTAACTATAGTCTGGTATTCGTATATTGCCTGGAGGGTACCCTGGCTTATTTCAGGCTGATATGGGGTGTAAGCAGTGTAAAACTCACTCCGGCTAATTAACTGTTTAACTACCTCCGGGATGTAATGGTTATAGCTACCTGCACCTAAAAATATTTTATAGTCGGGAGGGACTGCCATTTCTGCGGCCAGATTGTCCATATGGGTATTAAGATCCCATTCCGTCAGGGGCTTTGGCAGGTTAAGATCATCTGTGCGACGGCACTCCTTTGGGATACACTCAAAAAGGTCATCGAGTGTTTTCAGGCCAATCTCCTGAAGCATTTCATTGATATCTTGATCTGTATGAGGTAGGTAACGCATGGTTTTATCCTTTTAGCATTTTAAGGTAGGCATCTTTCCCCATGAGCGAATCCATTTCACCAAAATCAGTTGGCCTGATCTCTATCATCCAGCCATTATTATAAGGCTCGCTGTTTACCATCTCAGGATGTTCAGCAAGGTTCTCGTTAACGGCCGTGACTTCACCCCCAACCGGCATATAGAGCTCGGATACGGTCTTAACAGACTCTACAGTTCCACATTCCTCACCCTTTTCAAAGGTTTCTCCTATCTCAGGAAATTCGACAAAAATGATATCGCCTAACTGGTCCTGGGCGTAGTCAGAAATACCTGCTCTCACAAAATCCCCTTCCTGCCTTGCCCATTCATGGTCATCGGAATACCTGACGTCCTCCGGCAGTGTTAATTCGCTAATCTCTTTCATTTTTCCTCCTTAAGTAGATCGTTTATGGATTAAAAAACTTAATTATTCGTAACTCCTCAATAAGGCAAAGCGTTCCTATAGCTTCCCCCTTTGGAAAAGGGGGATTGAGGGGGATTTTTCTAAAGCTGCCCAGACTTATTGAGAAGTTACAATTATTCAGATTCAAAGGCATATTGGCATCTCTTCTTAGTTAAAGCATTTGCTTTATCTGTTTGCGGGCAGTTAGATTAGGACGGATACTATCCACAACCCTTACCTTTATGGACCTCCTGGTGTCCCTCAGTTCTACAACATGCCCCATTTTAAGTTTATTGTTTACCTTAATAAAACCGCAGCTAAGTCCTTTAGGGTTGAATCCTTCAGGCTTGTCAGGGCTTGTAATGCTATATATTCTTCCGTCTAAACGACCTATTCCCATGTCTGAAACACAGGTCAGGACTGTGCCTACCACACGGTTATCCGTATCAAGCACCTCAGTTTTCTCAGATACCCTTACCTTTCGAAGGTCGTTTCCAACAAATGCATAAGTGTAATCGCATTCCCTGTTTTCCTGAATTGCACGGGAGCCTATAAATTCTTTTGTAAACCCGGTGTAATCTGAGTTGTACGGGAGGGCAAAGACCCAGGGATTCCTGATAAAGGGCCAATTGCCCATATCCTGGTGGGAAAGGGGAAGCATTGCACCGGATCTGAGTGAATCTCTCGCAGCAAGACCGCAGGGAAGAATACCGAATTCCTCGCCTGCTTTAAGAACCATCTCCCAGATTTCAATAAGCTCGGATGGGGCTAAGAAGATTTCAAATCCGAGTTCCCCTGTGTAGCCCGTCCTGGAAAGCAGTATGTTTGCGCCGTTTTTCAGGATGACCGTATCTTTTGGGATGGAAGATGCATGAAAACTCCCTTTAAATGAGAAATACGGGAAATTTTCATAGATCTCTTCGGGATTTTTTAAGATTTTTCTTAATATCTTTGCGGACAATGGGCCCTGGATGTCCATTTTTCCCACCTTGTCAGTAAGATTTGTTAACCTTACATCCATGCGAGAGCTGTATTTTAAAAGTTGCTGGAGAAGAATTTCTCCCATTCCCGCATTAACTACGCACATATAGCGTTCATCTTTTATCTTATATACGATAGCATCATCAACAACACCGCCTTTTTCGTCAAGGAACACACCGTACACGCACCTTTCAGGAACAATAGGGCCTCTGGGGATAGGCCCAGTGAATTGGGTTAAATCCCTGGAAAAACATAGTTGTAAGAGGGTGAAGGCATCTGCCCCTTCTACTGTAATAACCGCCATGTGACTGGTATCAAAAACTCCTGCATGAGTGAGGACGGTCAGGTGTTCGGTTTTGGCGGATGAATACCATAGAGGCATCTCATATCCGCCAAAATGAGCCATATTAGCTCCGTGATTTGCGTGCCATGGATTGAGCTGAGTTTTTTTAATTTCCTTTTGCACTTTTTGACCTTTGATAAGTTATAATTATCTATATACAGACCTCGTTATTCAACATCATACAAATGGCTCCAAACCTTTATATCCTGCGGGATTGCAAATTAATTTGACATCAGTTCGGTCTGGGTTCAAGGTTCAGGGTTCAGGGTTCAAAGTTCAAGGCTAACCGTTTTGCGCTTTTTCCCTTAACCATTGATTTCATTGGGTTAATACCACGAGAACTCAACCTCTGAACCTCTGAATCCCGCTGTAAGCGGGAAACCTTTTAATCCCGCCAGGGCGGGATTGGAAATAGAGGTTTGTGTCCAAAATATTACACCATTATACGCCATAAATTACGAGGTCTGTATATATCTCCAAAATGGAAAATCGGGTATACATTATTGTAACCGTTCACGGGTTCAAAGGTTTCCCGCTTACAGTGGGGTTCAAAGGTTGGATTCTCATCACCATACGCTATTTTTTTAGCGTTTTGTACGGGAAAACCGCCCGCTTCTACTTTCCCACAAATCCGAAACATGGTACTTGGCGATGATGTGGCAAACCCCGTATTTTTACGAGCATTTCGGGGATCCAATTTTAGTCTTTTCCCTAACCCTGAATCCTGAACGTTGAACCGTGAACGGTCACACATTATTTTTATTATCCATAAAATTGTGATATTGTCAATATAAAAATTAAATAATGTAGAATAACTAAAAATAAATTGATATATGTGATGAAATATGCAATAAATGCACTATATGAATTGAGTTCATTTCGGGCACTCAATTTTGACGACCTCGTAAAAAAATTTGTTCCGAAAACACGCTGAAATTTTTTGTTGTAAGAATTCATTTACAATACTAATTGAGTGTCATGCTTAATTATTCAATCCAAAAAAGGAGCGAAGCGACTTCAATAAATCGTCAATCTTCATTCGTCAATTTTCAATTTAGTGTTTCCGTATTATAAATACGTGCATCAATATGGCGAAGCGGGATATGGAGGTTCATAAATGACAAAGAAAATTGCAATATTAGGTGCCGGCCCAGGGGGATATGTAGCGGCTGTTCGCGCAGCTCAATTAGGGGCGGATGTTACGGTAATAGAAAACGACCAGGTTGGAGGCACGTGCCTGAACTGGGGATGTGTACCGTCAAAGATATTGAAGACCACTGCAGACAGGCTGGATATTTCTCGTAAATTTGGGGAATTCGGTATTGTGACGGAGGGAGAAATTCGTCTCGATATGGAGACCCTTACAGAGAGAAAAGAACGTGTTATCCAGACCCAGCGCAAGGCTATTGAAACACTGCTCAGGCACAATAGGGTGCGGCATGAAAGGGGAAAGGGACGGATTCTTGGATATGGAACGATAGAGATAAACAGGTTAACCGGCGAAAGGGAAATTCTTTCATGGGACAGACTTCTTATTGCCACAGGTTCCCGTACTGCTGAAATTTCTGCATTTCCCTTTGATGGTGAAAGGGTTATTTCCAGCAATGAGGCCCTTTTTTTAAATGAAATACCTGAGTCGATTGTAATAGTGGGAGGCGGTGTAATCGGCTGCGAGTTTGCATTCATCTTTGCAGGCCTTGGTTCCAGGGTGACTGTTGTAGAAGGAATGGGGCGTTTACTACCCCTGCCATCCGTGGAGGAAGAGAACTCAAAAGTACTCCAGCGTGAGATGAAGAAGAGGAAGATCGATTTTTTTGTGAACAGAACTGTAAAAGGGATAGAGTATGGGCAGTCGGGTCTATATGTTAGTGTTGGCCCATCACCTTTTAGCGGTAAGATTAAAGGAAAGGAATCGTTAGCCTTAGAGACTGAAAAACTACTGGTCTGCATAGGCAGAAAGCCTAACACAGACGGTATAGGCATTGACACCTTAGGGATTAAGACCGAACAACAGGGATGGATCCAGGTAAGCAATAAGATGTCCACCAACATAGAAAATGTTTATGCCATTGGTGAC
>JAYEMW010000496.1:0-7597 GCA_034718555.1 Thermodesulfobacteriota bacterium | reverse complement strand
TATGGCCCGAAAAATGCTCGTAATAGACGATGATCAAACAGTTCTGTCATCATGTAAGAGGATATTTGACTCAGAAGGGTTTGATGTTATTGTCACTGCAAGTCCGGAAGAGGGACTGAGCCTTGTCTTAGATACGTATTTTGATATAGTTCTTTGCGACTGGATGATGCCGGGCATTGATGGGATGGATGTGATATCTAAGCTTGATGAGATTTCCCCTGGATCTGCAGTGGTCATGATCAGCGGTTATCCAAGTATTGGCAGGGCAACAGAGGCAATGAAAAGAGGTGCAATGGATTATGTTGCCAAGCCTTTTACACCGGATGAGATAATAAAGACAGTTGAAGAGGCACTCAAGAGAAAAGAGTCTGAAGAAATTGGCATTATTGAAAAGTTTGGAAGGTTGGCAAAGACCGGTCAGATCACATTTCCAACCATTGATGATAAAATTTTACAATCCCTTTCAGATGTTATAGGTGAGAGGAGGCGTATCGAGGACAAGGCGGCTCTTGATTCTCTTTCAGAATCGGAACGTATAAGGGAGATGACTTTAGCCGTACTTGATCAATATAGCAGGGACACTAACAACCTGATTGGTATTCTCCAGGCAGTTCATTCATATGCAGGTTATCTACCATATGAAACGATTAGCTTGATAGCAAGAGAATTGAGTATGAGCGAGCATGAAATATTCGGCACGGCTTCATTCTACGCTCAATTCAAATTTCAGGAACCAGGTAAACATCACATCAGAGTATGTGTAGGCACGGCATGTTTTGTTGCAGGGGGTAATGTTTTACTCGAAACAGCCCAATCAAGATTGAATATTGTCCCAGGGCAAACTACTGAAGATGGTTTATTTAGCCTTGAGAAGGTTGCATGTCTGGGGTGCTGTGCCCTGGCGCCATCTATGACTATTGATGATGAGGTGTACGGTAAAATGAACCCGGCAAAATTATTGAGAAATATAGATAAAATTTATCGAGCAGAATAAACAGGATAATTTTTTAAGTGATTGTATGTAGAAAGAAAGAATTAAAAATAAAGAAATAGGTAAGTACTAATGGATAATAAAGCTGAAAAAATAAATTCTGTACATAACGCTATTACTATTAATGGAAAATCCGTAATATTTAATCCAGATGAGACTATACTCGATGTGGCAAAAAGATCAGGTATTTATATTCCCACATTGTGTGCGAGGGCGGATTTACCATCTACAGGATCATGCCGCCTTTGTCTTGTAAAGGTTGAAGGCATGAGGGGATATGCCACATCTTGCACTACCCCTGCTGAACAAGGCATGGTTGTTACAACCAATTCGCCTGGAATAGAAAAACTGAGAAGGGGTATACTGGAGTTAATACTTTCTGAACACCCTTCTGCATGTCTCGTCTGTCCTATTAAGGAAACCTGTGAAAAATTTAACGCACCTTCATCTAAGACAGGGAGGGTTACCGGCTGCAATATGTGCCCGAACAGGGATACATGCGAGTTAAGGCAATTGGTGGAGTATTTAGGATTAGAAGAGATCAGGTACCCAATTTTATATAAGGATTTTCCCCTTGAGAGGGATGATCCATTTATGGACAGAGATTATAATTTATGTATTCTTTGCGGAAGGTGCATCCAAGTCTGCCAGGAAAACCTTGGCACAAGCGCAATTTCGTTTGTTCAAAGAGGTCACGATACAAAGGTAGGCACCTCCTTTGGAAAACTTCATGTAGATGGTAATTGCCGTTTTTGCATGCATTGTGTTGATGTATGCCCCACCGGCGCCCTTGGTGTTCGAGGTTCCAAATGGTATGGTTATCCTGATGAAGAAATTAACATAACATGTATTCTTTGTGATCGTGGCTGTGAACTTGTAGTTGATACAAAGTGGGATAAGGTAATGAGCGTTCATCCTATAAGGGATATGAGCGCCGGCAAAAGGGAATACTGCGTAAAGGGAAGATGCTGCTTGCCGGCACTTTTTAACAGCCCTGATAGATTGAAGTATCCTGCTGTTCGTCGTGAAGACGGGAAGTTTATCTATACCAATTGGGATACTGCCATAAAGCATGCATCAGGTATATTATCAAAATATAAGGCCTCTGAAATCGCTTTTCTTTCGTCCAGCCATTTAACGGATGAATCTATTTATGTACTTCATGAATTTGCCCGCGCTTGTGCTGATTCCAATATATTCTACATAGTAGACGGCACACTAACATTTTCAACGATAGAAAAATCAGATGAAATATTAAAGGATATAAAGCTGTTATATGCAGTTGAGGCAAACAGTTTAACGGGCGATATTATAAATAGATTTAGCAGCCTCGAGCATATTATCGTACAGGATATTTATCCCTCCAAACTTTCTTTATCGGAAAAGTCATGTGTTGTTTTCCCAACCACGGTATTTACAGAAATGGACGGCACAAAGACCTGTGCTGAAAATCGTAGAGAGACCGTGGCAAGGGCTGCCAAACCACCAGGAGAGGCGATTCCGGATTGGGAGATTATCCTTAAAATAGGTAATGAATTAAGTAATGGAAATTTTAAGATTAAGGATTTTCGAAGCATACAAAACCTTATACTGATGCATCCATGGATTATTGCGGCAGTGCCTATGGTTCCAAAGGATTCTCTGGTATACCGAGGTTTTCCCATTGCTGATTTTGTCCCTGATCTCAGGGTATATATTGAACACCGTTTAAAGGCAAATGGAGAAGCGCATTTTTAGGAGGCTATTATGTATGAAATATTAGAAAAATCAGAGATATTTAATGTCCATAAAATGGTCATTAGGTTGCCTGATATAGCAAGCGCTGTTAAGGCAGGTCAATTTGTCATTGTTATGGGCAATGAATACAGCGAAAGGATACCTGTTACAGTCTCTGACTGGGATGTGGAGACAGGGAATATTACGCTTTATATATTAGAGGTTGGTATATCTACCCTGGAGTTGGCCCGAATGAAAGTTGGCGATTCACTGTTCGCCGTAACAGGACCATTAGGCGTTCCCTCTGAGATTAAAGATTATGGAACTGTTGTCTTAGGTGGGGGATGTTATGGAATAGGCGGGATATATCCGATAGCAAAGTCATGCAAAGAGGCCGGGAACAAGGTTATTTCTATAATTGAGGCCCGTTATAAGGACATGTTTTACCATGAAAAAGAACTCATGGAGGTGAGCGACAAGCTGTTGTACGCTACCAGTGATGGTTCAAAGGGTAAAAAAGGCAAGGTGGAAGATGTCGTCTGTGAAATGCTTGAACAAGGGGAAAAGATTGATCAGGCCTTTTTCATGGGATGCACGCAAATGTTAGAGAGATGTTCTGAGGCAACACGTTCAAATGGTATCCCAACTAAGGTGGCTTTAAATTCTATAATGCTTGATGGAACAGGGATGTGTGGCGCCTGCAGGGTCAGTGTAGGAGGAGAGATTAAATTTGCATGCGTTGATGGACCGGAGTTTGATGGACATGAGGTTGACTGGAATGAATTGCATAATCGCAAGGCTGCCTATGCAGAGCAAGAGGCAGGGGTTTACCATTCTTATTCCCATGAATGTATGGCTGAAAAGAAATTTAAACAGGAACTTGAAAGAGGTTAATATAAATGAGTTTAACTGCAAAAGAGCGAATGGCTATCGAGCGAAACAAGATGGATGAACAACCACCTGATTTGAGAAATCGCAATTTTGAAGAGGTTCCCTATGGATATACACCAGAGGAGGCTGTAGCTGAGGCACAGCGGTGCTTGAACTGCAAAAAAAAGACATGCGTGTCCGGGTGCCCGGTGGAGGTGCCTATTCCAGAGTTTATTACCCTAATTGCAGAGAAAGAATTTGCCGAGGCAGCAAGGGTAATTAAAACGAAAAATGTTCTTCCTGCAGTGTGTGGTCGTGTCTGCCCGCAGGAGACACAATGTGAAGGTGAGTGTGTCAGGGGAAAGAAAGATATAACTCAGGCCGTTGCAATCGGAAACCTTGAGAGATTTGTTGCTGACTATGAAAGAGAAAACAATCTCGTTGAGCTTCCGAAGATACCCAAAAAGAACGGATTTAAGGTGGCTGTAATAGGTTCAGGTCCCTCCGGATTAACCGTTGCCGGCGATTTGATAAAACTTGGATATGAGGTCACAATATATGAGGCATTTCACCGGGGGGGAGGGGTGCTGGTTTACGGCATACCAGAGTTCAGGCTGCCGAAAAAGATCGTACAGGCAGAGATAAAGGGATTAGAAAATTTAGGCGTTAAGATATTCTATAATAGCGTGATAGGTCGTCTCCATAAGATTGATGACCTTTTTAAAAATTTAGGGTTCGATGCAATCTATATTGGAGTAGGCGCCGGGCTTCCAATATTTCTAAATATACCTGGGATGAATCTGAACGGTGTTTTTTCCGCCAATGAATACCTCACACGGAGTAATCTCATGAAGTCCTATCTATTCCCAAGATACCGAACCCCTATGATAATAGGGAAAAAGGTAGCGGTCCTTGGGGGCGGCAATGTAGCCATGGATTCTGCAAGAACGGCTATTCGATTAGGCGCTGAAAAGAGCACTATTGTTTACAGGAGGTCAATGGAGCAGATGCCGGCAAGGGCTGCGGAGGTTCATCATGCAAAAGAGGAAAAAATAGAATTTAATCTGCTGTCAAACCCTGTTGAAATATATGGGAATGATGATGGATGGGCTACTGGAATGAAGTGCCAAAAGTATGAATTGGGAGAACCTGATGAATCAGGAAGGCAGCGGCCTGTACCAATAGAAAATTCTTTTTTTGAATTCGATTGCGACCAGGTTCTCGTAAGCATAGGTGGGCAGGCCAATCCATTAATAACAAAAACTACCCCTGATATGAAGACAAACAGATGGGGCTATATTGAGACCGATGATTGGGGAAGAACGAGCAAGCAATTTGTTTATGCAGGTGGAGATATAGTTACAGGCGCGGCAACGGTTATATCAGCTATGGGGGCCGGGAGAAGTGCGGCAAAGGCCATACATGAGGATTTAACGAAAGAGGGCAATGAAACGACAGGAGATAACGGAAAATGACCACTAATAAGCGAACATTACTTATCTGTCAGGGTACAGGTTGCGTATCCGCAGGCGCACTCCAGATACATAGAGAATTTGAACAAGAGATTGCAGGACATAAATTAGATGTAGAACTAAAACTAACAGGGTGCCATGGTTTTTGTCAGATAGGCCCTACCGTAATAGTAAAGCCTGATGATATCCTGTATTGTTATTTAAAACCCGGTGATGTGAAAGAGGTCGTGAATTCTCATCTCAAAAATGATATGCCGGTAAACAGGCTTCATTACCATGATCCCAATACAGGGCATGCTATCCCTAAATGGACGGATATTTCTTTTTATAATAAACAACAGAAAATAATTACCGCCCCTTGTGGATACATCAACCCGGAAAGTATTAATGAGTACCTTGCTATTGGAGGGTACAGAGCGGCTCGACAGGCAATTCTGGCCATGAGCCCTGAAGAAATCATTAACGATATCAAATCTTCTCAATTGCGTGGACGAGGAGGGGCCGGTTTCCTTACCGGAATGAAGTGGGATTTTGCCAGACGTAGCAACGGCAAAGGGTCATCCCGAAAATACATCATCTGCAATGCTGATGAAGGTGATCCAGGGGCGTTTATGGATCGTGTTATTCTTGAATCAACTCCCAATAGCATTATTGAAGGCATGATTATCGCAGCATTTGCAATCGGTGCATCAAAGGGATTTATTTATATCCGGGCAGAATATCCACTCGCTATCCATAGGCTCGAAATTGCTATTGCACAGGCAAGGGAAAACGGATTCCTTGGATCTAAAATATTTGGTTCCAACTTTGATTTTGATATACAGATGAATCAAGGAGCAGGGGCATTTGTATGTGGTGAGGAAACTGCATTAATGGCATCTATTATGGGAAAAAGAGGAAATCCTCGTCCACGTCCTCCATATCCTGCTACAGAAGGTCTCTGGGGACATCCTACAAATATCAATAATGTAAAAACCCTATCATATATACCACTTATAATAAGAAACGGGGCAAAATGGTTTAGTAATATAGGCTCTGCCAAATCAAGGGGTACCGCTGTTTTTTGTATCACGGGAAAAATCAATAACTCGGGGCTTATTGAAGTGCCTATGGGGATAAAGCTTCGCGATATTATATACAGTATCGGCGGCGGGATACCGAATGGGAAAAAGTTTAAGGCAGTTCAGACCGGAGGACCTTCTGGAGGATGTCTCCCTGAAGATTTTCTAGATACGGAAGTTACTTATGAATCATTGCAGGATGCCGGCTCCATACTTGGATCCGGCGGAATGATTGTCCTTGATGAAGATGTATGCATGGTGGATATCGCTAAATACTTTATTAATTTTACGCAGGAAGAAAGTTGCGGGAAGTGTGCACCATGTAGAATAGGATTGAGAAGGATGTTCAATATATTAGAAAGAATTACTGATGGTCAGGGCGAAGAGGAGGATTTAGATTTACTTGAAGAGGTTGCAGGGACAGTAAAGGAAGGTTCGCTTTGCGGGCTTGGACAAACTGCTCCAAATCCCGTGCTAAGCACTATTAAATATTTTAGGGATGAATATATATCCCATATTAAAGATAAAAGGTGCCCTGCAAAAGCCTGCAAGGAACTTATTGAATATTCTATAGATAAAGATAAATGCACTGGATGTTTGCTTTGTTTAAGAAACTGCCCGACAAATGCTATAACAGAACATAAGCTTGAACATAAAGATACCGCTGAATATAAGAAGCAAAATGGAGCGCTGTTAATTGGAAAAGAAAAGAAGAAAAAAGTTCCAAGCGTATGTATTATCAACCCTGATATATGCGTAAAATGCGGCATCTGTTTTGCTAACTGCTCCCATGATGCCATTTTTAAGAAATATAGAATCTTTAATGAAAAACAGTATGCAATTGGTAATATGTAGTGCAGTAGGCAGCAGAAGGTTTTAAGCGCCTCCTTTGGCCTTTATGCTGCCTACTTTTTCCATTTTAAACATTTAATGGTATGTCCCTATGTTTTATTCAACAAGGTCCAAACTCATAGCAAGCCTTTTAGGGGTTTCTATTCTGGTTGGTGCTGTGTCACTATTTATCGGAGGACAGCTCCTTTACAAGACCATGCTAAGTGAGGCAACCAACAGGGTAAGCCTGGATCTCAATGCCGCCCGGGAGATATATTTATCCCGTATAAATACGATTAGATGTCCTCTTAGTATTACCTCAATGGATCCTTCATTCAGGGAAGACCTTAGAGAAAGAGATATCCCCAAGCTTATGCCAAGGTTAGAGATTATATCACAGCGGGCGGAGCTGGATTTCGTCGGCGTAGTAAGAAAAGAAGGAGAGACCCTGTGCGGGGTTGGAAAGGGATCTTTAAGATGCAAGTCCGTTGAGATTGTTAATCCATTGGCGGAGCTGGTGTTTGACCGCATGGTCACTGTATCAGGGACCGTTATATTAAATGAGGAGTTTCTATCTGCTGAAAGCCATGAACTTGCAGACAGGGCACGAATCAAAATTCTCCCTACAGAGAGGGCTGCCCCAAGGGAGGAGAAAG
>JAYEMW010000495.1:0-33951 GCA_034718555.1 Thermodesulfobacteriota bacterium | reverse complement strand
TCATAAGCTCCCATATAGGCATTCACCCCCTTGCCCTTATACACTACAATGAGCTGAAGGAAAAAAAAGACCCGGCCATACAAAAGACCGTTAAAAAAATAGATGCCATGACCACGGCCTACCCGGATAAAAAACAGTTCTTCATAGACAAGCTTGCCCAGGGCATAGGCAGAATCGGCGCAGGCTTTTATCCTAATGATGTCATTGTAAGGCTTTCTGATTTTAAGACCAATGAATACGCCAATCTTATTGGTGGCAGCCTCTATGAGCCGGTGGAAAACAACCCCATGATAGGATGGAGGGGGGCGTCCAGATACTATGATGAGAAATTCAAAGAGGCCTTTGGCCTTGAATGCAAGGCCATACTAAAGGTAAGAGATGAGATGGGGCTGACCAATATAAAGGTAATGGTTCCCTTCTGCAGGACCCCTGAAGAGGGCCAGAAGGTCATAGACACCATGAGGGACTTTGGCCTTATACAGGGAGAAAACGGCCTTGAGTTTTATGTAATGTGTGAGATCCCGAGCAATGTCATCTCAGCGGACAAATTTGCAGATATCTTTGACGGCTTTTCCATAGGCTCTAATGACCTCACACAACTGACCCTCGGCCTTGATCGGGACAGTGATCTGGTAAGCCACATATTTGATGAGAGAAACGATGCGGTAAAGATCATGGTAAAACAGGTAATAGATGTTGCCAAGAAAAGGGGTAGAAAGATAGGCATATGCGGTCAGGCGCCCAGTGATTTCCCCGAGTTCGCCACCTTCCTGGTAGAGTGCGGCATTGACTCCATAAGCCTTATACCGGACACAGTGATAAAGACACGCCTTGAGGTGGCTAAGAAGGAGGGGGAGATGAAGGTGGGGAAGAAATAAAGAATTCCGGCCCAAGGAACTGGAATTTCCGGTAATAAATAAAAATGTGAGAAAAAAATGAAAAGAAGAGTTGTTATCACTGGTATGGGGGCAGTAACCTCTTTGGCTGTCGGCGTTGAAGAGAGCTGGAAAAGATTATGCAACGGGGAGTCTGAGATAAAAAATGTTTCACTGTTTGATGCATCATCCCTGAAATGCCAGGTGGCAGGCGAGGTGACAAATTTTTCGGCAAAGGATTTTTTAAGCCCAAAAAAGGTTAAAAAGACAGATCGATTTTTCCATTTTCTAATAGCTGCAACAAAAATGGCCTTAGAAGACGGGCAGTTAAAGATTGGCCCGGAGGAACAATACAGGGCAGGTATTGTCGCAGCATCTGCTACGGGGGGAAGCAGAAGCTTTGAGGCAAACCATGAACTTGTTGCCAAGGATCTAATGAGAAGCGTTACCCCATACCTTATTATCAACATTTCCGCTAATACAGCCGCAGGCGAAATGGCGATCATATCCGGCGCTTTAGGGACCCACCACTTTCTTCAAGAGGCCTGTGCATCAGGGACAAACGCTATAGGCCTGGGGTTCAGGACAATTAAAAATCAAGACGCCGAGATAATGATAGTCGGAGGCTCAGAATCAAGCGTAACACCTACATTAATGGCAAGTCTGGATAACCTGCACGCAATGGCAACAGGCTGGAATGATCAGCCCCATAAATCAAGCAGACCCTTTGACAAAGACAGAAAT
This sequence comes from Thermodesulfobacteriota bacterium, assembly GCA_034718555.1. Lineage (GTDB taxonomy): Bacteria > Desulfobacterota > DSM-4660 > Desulfatiglandales > B25-G16 > M55B121. The sequence continues at coordinate 32,332 of JAYEMW010000495.1, read as the reverse complement.
GGTTTTGTAATAGGTGAAGGCGCGGGAGTTCTTATTTTAGAAGAATTGGAACATGCAAAGGCACGGGGGGCAAAGATTTATGCCGAGGTAATGGGATATGGTTCCACCTGTGATGGTTATCATGCAGTTGCTCCTTTGCCAAGCGGAAAAAGCGCAGCAAAATGTATGGAATTAGCCATTCAAGAGGCAGGTATTAAACCTGAGGAAATAGACTATGTAAATGCCCATGGAACAGCTACCAAGGCAAATGACGAAACAGAGACACTCGCCATTAAAAGTCTGTTTGGCGCCCATGCAAATAAGCTTATGATAAGCGCAAACAAATCTATGATAGGGCATATGTGGGGGGCTGCCGGAGCAGTTGAAGGCATTTTTACGGCAAAAACTATACAAGAAGGAATAATCCCTCCTACTATAAACCTGGATGAACCGGGCCCTAAATGCGATTTAGATTATGTTCCACACAATGCCCGTCATTCGAATGTTAAGTATGCCATTTCAAACTCCTTTGGTTTTGGGGGCATTAATGGCAGCCTCGCCTTTGGGAAATATGAAGATTAAAAAGAAGGGTACCAGTTAGCCACCAAGGCGCGAAGACACAAAAGAAGGGGATTGATTATAAACCTTCCTACCTGCTGGCTGGTAAATATCATAAAGTGAAAAATTTAAGGCTAAAAATTGTTAATCCTGCATTTACCTTTCATAGAATATAATAATCTTAGCGCCTTAGAGTTTTTGTGGCTTAACTGTTACAGAGAAAGAATGAATGGCGATTGAGACTTTAGATAATTTCAGCTTTGGCTACCAAGGGGGAAAGAGTCTCTTTAGAGAGGATAGACCCACCCTTGTAATGATTCATGGTGCAGGCGGTAATAGCGCAATATGGTCTTCTCAGCTAAAATTGTTGGATAAAGAAATAAATACATATGCCATAGACCTCCCAGGACATGGGCAGTCAGGAAAACTGGAGATTAAAGGCATAAATGAATATTCAGATTGGATAATCAAGGTTCTTGAGACCTGGTTTTATGGGCCTGTTTATCTTATGGGAAACTCCATGGGAGGCGCAATTGCTCAGGAAGTAGCTATTCAAAACAACAGGCTTTTGAAAGGCCTTATTTTAGTAGGGACCGGTGCCTCTCTAAAAGTAGCGCCGCAATTTCTTGACGGACTATTAGATAATTTTGAAAACACAGTAGATAAAATAATGGGGTATGCCTATTCTGAGAACACAAATAAAAATCTGATTGCCGAAGGCTCCAAGGTAATGAAAGAGCCGGGTCCATCAGTTGTTCACGGTGATTTTTCCGTCTGCAACAATTTTGATTCCAGAGATGATTTGGATAAAATTTTAACACCATGCTTAATTATCTGTGGTGAAGATGACAAACTCACACCCCCTGATAAATCTAAAAGCCTCCATAAAAAAATAAGAAACAGCACGCTAAAAATCATTCCCCAGGCAGGTCACATGGTGATGATTGAGAAATATGAAGAGGTAAACGGATTGGTTCTGGAATTTATACGCAAAACAATATAGGTTTTTATCTTTAACCGGTCTTCCATACAATTAATTCCTTGACATAACTTACAATATCTCTTAGTTTTTTCATCTAAGAATTAACCGACAACTTATAAATATTCAAAAAGGTGAGAGCCATGGAAATAAAAGTTATTCAGTCCGGGCAACTTAAGGAAAAACCTTCCGATGAATCTGCACTGGGCTTTGGACAGATATTTACGGATCATATGTTCCTTGTTGATTATGATGACAAAAAGGGCTGGCATAATGCCAGGATAGAGCCCTATCATCCGCTTGAAATAGATCCTGCCGCTGTTGTCCTTCATTATGGCCAGGAGATATTTGAAGGTCTTAAGGCATACAGAGGTAAAGATGATAGCATAAATCTCTTCAGACCAATAGATAATTGCAGGCGAATGAACAGATCCGCTCAAAGGCTATGCATGCCCGAGATAGAAGAAGGAATTGTCCTGGAGGCCATTAAAAAACTGATAACCCTTGACAGGGAATGGGTTCCTAAAACAGAGGGGACATCGTTGTATATAAGGCCTACCATGATAGCAACAGAGGCCTTTTTAGGCGTACGACCAGCCACCAAGTGTCTGTATTACATCATTATAGGGCCTGTTGGCTCATACTATAAGGAGGGGTTAAACCCTGTTAAGATATTTGTTGAGAACAAATATGTCAGGGCCGTTATAGGCGGTATAGGCGAGGCAAAAACAGGCGGTAACTATGCTGCAAGCCTGCTTGCAACAGAAGAGGCAAAGAAAAAAGGCTTCACGCAGGTACTCTGGTTAGATGGGTGTGAAAAGAAGTGGGTTGAAGAGGTTGGAACTATGAACATGTTTTTCGTAATAGATGATGTAGCTTTAACATCCCCGCTCACAGGGAGTATTTTAGGAGGTATAACCAGGGACTCAGTGGTAAGGATACTCAAAGACTGGGGGGTGAAAGTTAAGGAAGAACTGGTTTCTATTGATGAGGTAGTGTCTGCGGCAGAGAGCGGCAGGCTTAAGGAAGCATTTGGAACTGGAACCGCGGCAGTTATTTCACCGGTGGGGCAGATAACGTATAAAGACAAGGACTACAGCATAGCAGCCGGTAAAATGGGCGAACTTTCACAAAGGCTCTACGATGAAATTACAGGCATTCAATATGGAGAAAAGCCTGATACCTATGGCTGGGTAGAGAAAGTTTGTTAGGTTTCTGTGTGGTTTTTATTGATTGGAGGTTGATATAAATGCAGCTTGAATTCATTAAGGCCCGCGACTTACCGGACGCATGGTTTCAATGCGTTTATCAGATACTTGATAAAGGCAGAACATACAAAATCGACAGGGGAAGCTATAAAGGCCAGGAAAGGCTCGAGTTCGACTACATTACAGTACACATAAAATTTCCAGGCACAAGGCCACTTTTGCCTGACATCCCCCCTGCTCTTGGGATACCTAATCCTGTGGCTGATGACTATCTTGATCAATATCTACCATATCTAATGACCTCCGTTAAAAAGAAGGGTGAAGAATATACCTATGGGGAATATCTTGAGCCACAAATAAAGGAAATTATCCGGATGTATAGAGAAGATGGTCATGGCACAAACCAGGCCTTTATGACGGTAGGTGACAAAAATTCATTATACCTTGAGGACCCTCCCTGTCTCAGGGGCATAGATACCAGGATTAAGGACGGCAAGCTCAATTTTGTGGTTTATTTTCGATCATGGGATTTATGGAACGGGTTTCCGGCCAACCTGGGGGCTATCCAACTTCTAAAGGAATATATGTCTGAAAATATAGGTGTGGAAGACGGTGAGATAATAGCAGCAAGCAAGGGTCTTCATATATATGATTATGTATGGGAGCTTGCAAAATTGAGAACAATGAAATCGTAGACACAACATACCTGCAAAGTCAAACGCTTTGCGAGAATTCTATTTGCACTTATGGTCAAAGTGGACTTTAAAGACATGGACCTGGAAGAAACCAGGACATGGGTGGAAAAAATCGGGATCGAGAAATACAGGGCCGAGCAAATCAGGCGCTGGATATTCGGCCATCATGCCGAGTCATTTGATAAAATGACTACCATTTCAAAGGAACTAAGAAGGTATTTTAACTCCCATTGCATTTTAAGCAGCCTCAAGGTAGTAAAAATAGAGGATTCTCTCGATGGCACTAAAAAATTCTTATTTGAACTTGAGGATGGAAACAGAATTGAATCTGTCCTTATTCCAGAAAGATATCATTATACTTTATGTATATCCTCTCAGGTAGGCTGTGCCATGGGGTGCAAGTTTTGCCTTACCGGCAAACAGGGGCTTGTAAGAAACCTGAGGACATCTGAGGTAATAAATCAGGTTATCCAGGCCAGACAATCTATGGAAAAGCCGGAAAAACTGACGAATATTGTTTTTATGGGAATGGGGGAACCACTAGCAAATTACGATACAGTAAAAAAGGCGGTGAAAAATATTATCTCTCATGATGGATTGAGTTTTTCCCGTCGCCGTGTGACCCTGTCTACATGTGGGTTGGTGCCTAAAATTGAAAAGTTAGCAAGAGAAATGCCAGTCAACCTTGCTGTTTCAATAAACGCCTCCAATGATAAAACAAGGGATTTCCTCATGCCTGTTAATGAAAGATATCCATTAAGAGAATTGATTGAGGTCTTACGGCACTTTCCCCTGGAAAAGGGCCGGAGAATAACCTTTGAATATGTCCTGATAAAAAACATCAACGACAGCATAAAAGACGCATCAAATCTGGCCAAGCTTTTAAAGGGTCTCAGCGCAAAGATAAACCTCATTCCATTTAACCATTACAATGGAAGCCCTTTTAAATCGCCTGATGAGGAAACCATATTTGCCTTTAAAAATACGCTAATCAAAAAAAACTTAACCGTTACCATTAGAAGGAGCAAGGGTGGGGACATATCAGCTGCCTGCGGGCAATTGATGACCGCCTCCTGAGGTCTTTCAATCTGTGCGATTAGCCATTAGCATTAAAAGTGGTGGGAATAAGAGATTATAGAGAACTTAATCAACAGATCAATGAGTTAAAGAGGATATTGGACGGTTTTATCCAAAAGCTGATTCCGCCTATATTTTCTAATTTCAACGTTCTATGAACGTTTAAAGACCTTTTCAAGACCATCGGCGCTTCTGATGTGTATATCCTGTTGAGGAAATGCTATTTCTATACCGTTTTTCTTAAATTCTTCATCTATGTGAAATCTTACCTCTGTCGGCGCTGCCAACCAAAAGTCAGGTGAAGATATCCAGAATCTAATTCTGAATATAAGTGCACTGTCGCCAAAATCACGGAATTCTACACTTGGTGCAGGATCATTCATTATTTCAGGCATGCCGGCGACAATTTTTAATAGAATTTTCCGAACCATTTGAACGTCGGAACCATAAGCTACACCAACATCTACCTGACGCCGAACCTTTGGATCCTTGAAGGACCAGTTTGTTACCCTGTTTGAGAGCATGTTGGAATTAGGTATGATAAGCGATGCATTGTCAAATGTCTGAACAATAGTAGTTCGTATGTTAATCCTGTTTACTGTTCCCCAGTCATCTCCAATCTGCACCATATCCCCGACCTGGATAGAAGGGTCAAAAAGCAGTATGACTCCGCTTATAAAGTTATTCACAATATTTTGCAATCCGAAACCAATACCTATACCAAGGGCTCCAGCCAAGAATGCCAGGGACGAAAGATTGACACCTAAGATATTTATAATGGTATAGATGGCAAGAATCCAGAATGAATAGACAACGATATTAACAAATGATGCCCTTGCGCCAATATCTAACCTTGTTCGAGGAAGAACCTTGTTTTGGAGAGCATCCTTGATGATCTTTGATAGGAAATGAAAAAAAACAAGAAAAGCGATAAGATAAATTACACTGATTATGGTTATTTTTGCCCCGCCAATGGTGATTCCCTTATCGATTAAGGAAATGTATTTGCCTCCACTGTCTCCAATAAAAAATTTAAGAAACAGCAGAACTGCAACAGAGAAAATTAAAATAGAAATAGCCATTACACTAAATGATTTAAATCTTTTTTTCATAGTTACTCCTGTTAGGGCTTTTCAACAGAGCAATGGTTGCGCCCCACCCTGATGGTCCTGAATCTTGCCTGAAGGATAACACAAGAGGGTGCTTTTTTAAAACAGACTCCACCGTGCGCCGCAAAATTCCCTTTCCCTTTCCATGAATTATTTTGACTTCCATTATCCCTTTATGAAAGCATACATTGATATATTCATTTATTACATCAGATGCATCTTTTGGCGAAAATGTATGGAGATCTATTGTGCCGTTGATTGGTATATGAACTGGTGTTTTATCCATTGAATGTGAATCTGTTTTTTAAACACATAAATGATGACAAACCTATAAATTTATCAAAAAAACTTATTCAAGAATTCCTTTTTCACTGTTATATCTCTCTGAAAAGATAGATCCTGTTCCGGAAAAAATATTTGCATGTGAAAGGATATAGTCAGCAACCTCAACTCTTTTTTGGTGACTCATTCCGTTAAACTTTTCCAATAATATATCTACATTTTTTATTGTAGACATAATATTCCATAGCCCCTTATCACTCAAATTCTCATCCAGGCTCAGGCTGTAATCTTCACCTCCCCCTGCCTCAAATATCTGTCTTGATTTAATTAATATTTTATCAAGCTGTTCCTTGATTTGAAAGACCTCCGCCTCAAATGCCTTACAGGAAATACACTTCGGCGTAAGTAAGATTTTGCCACTCACGCTTGATCCTTTACTGTCAATCATGTCAATGGTTGTAATTAAGCTTACTTTATAATTGTCTCCTGTTCCTTTTTCTACCTCCAATTTGAATTTTTCCAGCATATAATTATCCCTATTATGTGAACTACCAGTGAATTAAATTTTAAATAAGCAATAGTTTATTTTAGCCGCCCCTCTAACAATTGTTTGTATAGCAGTGAACCCCTTATGTTTATTAAATCTTCGTCAGTCTTAATTATATCCCAGTCTTTAAATCCTGCGTTTACAGCCTCTTCCAACCATTTAACAGATTCCTGAATCATGTTTTGTCTTGAATAAAGGCAGGCAATGTTATAATAAGATGCTGCCTTGAAGTGTGGATTTATTCTTATTGCATCAAAATAATGAGCTATAGCCTCTTTAAATCTTCCAAGACTGCTCAAGGCAACCCCTAAATTAATATGGACCTTAACAAAATCGGGTTTCAATTTCAATGCCTTGTAATAATGGCTTATTGTCTTGTTTAACTTTCCCTGCTTTTTTAGGGCGTTCCCCATATAATAATGCGCCTCTGCATCATTAGGATTAATCTTTAATACTTCAAAGAAATTGTCTTCGGCCTCTTTAAAGCGGTCCATTCTTGAAAGGGTGATGCCAAGGTTATAATGGGCATCTCCATAGCCGGGCTTTATTCTTAATGCCTCATAAAGCTGTTTCATAGCCTCGTTAAGGCGGCCCTGCCTGGCCAGGGCAATTCCGAAATTATTATGGGCATCTGCATAATTATATCTAATCCTGATTGCCTCTGAATATTCGTCTATCGCCTCTTTAAGCCTTCCCTGACTTGCCAGGGCAAGTCCCAGGTTATTGTGGGCCTTTTCATAGTCGGGTTTTATCTTTAGGGCCTCTAAGTATTCGTCTATTGCCTTCTCAGTAAATCCCTGCCGCATAAAAGCATTTCCCAGGTTATTGTGGGCCTTGATATAATCCGGTTTTACCCTCAGGGATATTGCGTATTGGGAAATTGCCTCTTGTAAACGGCCATGACGAACCAACGCCCGCCCCAGATTATTATATCCCCTGTAGCTCAATGGATTTTTAGCCACAACGTCCGACCAGAGTGTAATCCCATCCCTCCACGTCCTGTTCCTCACATAAGCCCCATACCCAAGCAACATAATAATAACAACACAGACACCAATAGTAAGTCTGCGCCTGTTTACCAGATAGTTAAATATAATATAAGAGACCATAAGGGAAAAACCCACCATAGGCAGATAAAGTCTGTGCTCAAATATCATCTCAAGCCCTATGAAAGAGGACTCTATTGCAAGGTTTATAAAAAACCAGAGTATGGCAAAGGAAATCAGTCTTTTTTTCCTGGCCCAGTATACGGAAAGGGTAATCAATACAACGATGATTAAAAGAGAAATAAGGGTAGTTATCGGATTTATCAGAGACTGTGATGTACTTATATGATGAATAAGATTTAGCCTGGAGGGAAGGGGAAGAATAAGAAGACTTATATAAAAGATGATTATACGAAACTGGGTCAATACCCTTTCAATGAGGGTAAAGTCTCTACTGCCGTAACCTGCAAGGATTCTATTAATGGGGTTTTCTCCCATATATATGAGGGCCAGGACTGCAAGGACTATAATAGGTATCATGAGATAGGGTATATTCTTTTTTAGCCAGGAGGCTTTCATGTCCTGAAAGAAGTACCACTCATAGAGTATTATAATAAACGGGAGTGTTGCAGCTATCTGCTTGGAGCCAAGGGCCAGGATACCTGATATGATTACCCCGGAAAAAAGCGCCCATTTTCTCCACTTTATATTACTCAACCTTGCCCTTATATATAGAAAAAAGGACAGGAGATAGAACATCACTGCCATGGAATTCATCCTCTGAACAATGTATGTGACGGACTGGGTATTTATAGGATGTGCAACAAAGATAAGGGATGCAAAGAGAGACATTAGATTTATTTGTAACGAAGTTTCCTTTGGATTGCCTTTAAGCTGTGTGAATACGGCAAGGGCAAGGAGGTAGACAAGGATGCCGTTTATTGTATGAATGACAATATTTACAATGTGGTAGCCTCTTACATTATACCTTTCCATATAGAAGTTAATGGCAAAACTTAAGTTAGGGATGGGGCGTTTTGATGTACGTCCAAGTGCCGCATTTTTCAGGGATGCAAGGTTAATATCCGTCAAGCGTATTGGGGGATTTTCCGTGATATTAGGGATATCATCAAAGACAAAGGGAGAATGAAGGGTGTTGGAGTAGATGATGATTGTTAAAAGGGATATGAAAAGGATGGGGAGGAGATAGCGTGGAAGTATGAAATTTGTTTTGTGTCTCTTTGCTGGGTTTTTTCTGATATTACGGGATTTTTTCATAGCTATAAGCCTAATTAAATCTGCATAGTCAGCTTTTTGACGGTTATCAAATTATAAGCATAACAGTAAGAAATGCCCCAGTTTCAATCTCAATTGGATATAACTTGCTGCGAAAAAGATCCTCCCCCTTAAGAGAGGCATTCCCTTCAGTTATTATAAGCAGATCATAATCCGACTCCCATTCTGCATCTCCCCGTGCTCTTGAACCATAGAGAATTACCTCCGCTGAGGGGTCAATATTTTGGACTGCACTGCGACACCTTGTCAGTAGTGCCTTGTCCTTTTCCTCAATGGTTTTATATTCTCTTAGCTGTTTCATTTTTTCCCCTATATTTTGTCTTGCAGGGTCTGGTTGATATTCAGATTAATATTAATTATGACAGAAAGCTAATTGTGTGTCAAAATTATTCGACCTGTGCAGTTAGTCATTAGTCCCGCCTGAAGCGGGAGCAGTTTTTGGATAAAGCTGTTCAATATCCTTTTTACCTCATTGACCTGTTGATTAAGTACTCTAAAATCTCTCATTTCCACCCCTTTTCTATACTAACGGCTAAACGCTGAAAGCTAACGGCACAGCTTGAGTTTTGGCGATTAAGCAGTCTAAATTCAAGTTGCGAAGCATTGCGACATTTTGCAGCTCGAAACAATTTTTACCTTGACTTTATCTCATAATGCGATATGCATATAAAAGCATGCATGTTATTACCAAAAAACGACTTGATGAATTCGCAAAAATGCACCCTGATTGCCGTAATGCTCTTGAAACATGGTACCGGATTGTAAAAAACAACAATTTTAGTTCGTTCACTGAACTAAAAGAGCATTTCCCTAATGCTGACATGGTAGGCAAATTGACTGTATTTAATATCGGTGGAAACAAAGTACGTTTGGTTGCAGCAATACATTTCAACAGAAACAAGCTTTATATCCGTTATGTATTAACACATACGGAATATGACAATAATAAATGGAAGGAATAAATCATGGTCATGTATAGCCTGAGTGAAATATCAAATAAATGGCAACCATTGGCTCCATTTTTATCAGTTCCACATACAGAGGTTGAATACGATAATTTGTCAGCCTTTTTAGATCAATTGATTGATGACGTTGGAAATGATGAAAGCCATCCATTATCCGCATTGATGGATACGGTTGGAACATTAATAGAGGCTTATGACGAGGAGCATTTTCCTTTTTCAGAAGGAAATCCACTCGATGTTTTAAAATATCTTATAAGAAAGCATCATCTTACACAAAGTGATTTGTCGGAATTAGGCAGTCAGGGAGTTGTATCTGAAATCTTATCAGGAAAACGGAGCTTAAACGTTCGTCAAATCAAACGTCTTAGCAAACGCTTTCATATATCACCGTCGACTTTTTTGTAAAGCAACAATGACATGTTGGTTGTTGACTTTCATGAAATTTATTCAGGACCTGCGGTGCAAAGCTTGCGTGGTGCAGGTTGGGATACGCCCAGATATTGTGTTTTTCATATAAAACGAGATAGTAAATAACAGAAAAAGGGGCAAGCAAACGCATGCACAAGGGCGCTTGCAAACTCGCGGCTGATTTGGGAGTTATATCGATTCGAAAAAATTCACAATATAACATGCTGTCTGCCAAGGAGAATGTGGTGGCAGGTGAAACAATTTAACTTATTGCTAACATCAATGGAGCCTATCCTTCTTCCAGATGAATTCGGTAGCGAAAAAAATCAGGCGGATAGATAGCGCTGCCGCTGTTTTTGGGCGTGTGTGCCAGGCATGGAACAGAGGTATACCTCGAATTGCTATCAAGATATTGAGCGCGCAGTATTTCCATCCCGCCCCGAAACGTCCGAAAGCCTAAAAAAGGAATAAGGGAGAACGTCTATTTTCAAAAACATTCCAATAGGATTGATGCAGCAGCATCTCCGGGGAGGTCAAAATGGGAAAAAAAAGACTTTTTATTAGTGATGTTCACTTGGGGGCCGGTAGATTCAGTGAGGAAAGCCGTGATACGGATAAATACCCGTATGACTGGGACTGGTTATCGATAGACGAAACGGAAAATTTTATGAATTTTATAAAGTTTCTTAAATCCGGCTATGATCATGAAATAAAGGAAGTTGTTTTACTCGGCGATATTTTTGACAATTGGGTTTTCCCTTACGATTTAATACCTCCGACAATGGATGAATTGATAACGGCGGATAAAAACAAAGAAGTCGTAAGGGAGCTAAATGATCTGGCTAAGAAATGCAGGGTTTTTTACATCCCTGGCAATCACGACATGCATGCAACTATGGAGATAATGAATGAATTTTTTCCGAAGTTTATCTATTGTCCCAAGCGATTTTCTTCCGGCCGTCTGATTGCGGAACATGGACATCTTTATGCCATGTTCAATGCACCGGCGCGATATTCAAATAATATTATGGGGTTGCCTCTGGGCTATTTTATTTCAAGGATCGAAGCCACAAAAAAGGCCATGACCAACAGGGAAGGACGGACCTATCGAACCTATGTGGACGACTTTATCGAGGTGGCCGGCAAGCAGACATTGCCACAGAGCGTGCTGGAAGCTGTCATTGAAGAGGCAGACCTCGATGAGGGTATTGAATATAAAGTAAAGAGAAAAGGCGGTACTGATCAGTCAATATCTGCGCTGCTTGTAAAGGATGTTTACAAGGATATTTATAACGATTGGCCCAGCAGTATTGTTTCAAAGCACCGTGCCGTCTTTGCGGAACTCGATATGCTGGGTCCCATAGCCGATAAGCTCTGTAAAGATGGAAATTACCAGGTCTGCATATTCGGACACAGTCACAAAAGCGAAATTGATAAGGACACCTGGTTTGTAAATGAAAGAATATATGCCAATGCAGGATATTGGTGCGGGGCTAAATGCACTTTCGTGGAAACAGAAAAAACTGCTACGGGTTATGATGTTTCCATTGTAAAATGGCTTGGAGATAAAAAAATAGAGCGAAAGGAAATGGTTTCCATATAGGCAGATTACTAATAAGCTTCCCTCTCATATTCAAAAAATTGCTGTTTAAAATTTTGAGCTTTTGAAGTATAATCCCCTACATCCTTCTCTTCGTTTTAAAAAGATTGGGCTTTTTGGTCTGTTCGAATCGGTCTTGATTGCAGAGCTCTTGCTATAGAAGATGAAGAAGGCTTTATTTGGGTATGGATTGGAAATAATGACGAATATGAACGGATGATAAATCAATGAAAAAAATCGCTAACCAGGGCATGGAGGCGGGCTGCCCAGGCTATAATGAAAACGGGAGAAAGATATGCCGATATTAAATCTAGACGACATTGATTTGTACTATGAGGTTGTTGGAGAGGGCGCTCCCTTGTTATTCGTCCACGGGTTAGGGTCCAGCAGCCGGGACTGGGAAGAGCAAGTTGACTTCTTTGCCAATAGATACAAGGTGATCGTTTTCGATGTACGTGGTCATGGAAAATCGGGCAAGCCTTCTGGTCCGTACAGCATACCACTTTTTGCAACGGATACAGCAAAGATGTTGAAGGCGCTTGGGGTTGGTCCGGCGCACGTAGTTGGAATCTCGATGGGAGGGATGATTGCCTTCCAGATGGCGGTAAGCCGGCCTGGGATGGTGAGGAGTTTGGTGATAGTCAACAGCAGTCCGGAGTTTCTGATTCGGAAGTTTAAAGAACGGATGCAGGTGTGGCAAAGATTCTTGATAGTGCGACTGTTGGGGATGCGGAAGATGGGAGAGGTGTTGAGCCGAAGGCTTTTTCCCAAAGCGGAGCATAAGGGATTAAGGGCAGTGTTTGTAGAGCGCTGGGCTGAGAATGACGCGCGGGCGTACAGAGAGGCGATGGGTGCAATAGTCGGCTGGAGTGTCGCGGACCAAATTGAAAATATTCGTTGTTCGACGTTGGTTATTGCGTCTGAGGGGGATTACACACCGGTAGCAGTGAAGAGGGCGTATGTTGAGCGAATGGCGAGGGCGGAGTTGGTGGTAATCGAGGACGCGAGGCATGCATTGCCTGCGGAACGTCCAGAGGAATTCAACGCAGCGATAGAAGCATTTCTTGTGGAGCAAGCTTGAAGAGGATGTAGTCGTTTGTAGCTTGGTGAAAGCAAAAGAAGTCTACTATACCCCGGAAGGCAATAAATATAGAAAAAATAAAACAAAGAATAAAACATCAAATAAATTACTTGACAATATTATTGAATATATGTAAAAAAATTATTCAGTAAACAGTTTAATGTTGTTGAGAACGGCCATGAAATGCCCGAAATGCAACTATATTACCTTTGATTATTTAGATACTTGCCCTAGATGTGGGAAGGATTTGACAGAAGAAAAAAACAGGTGTAATATATCCTTTGTTAAAGATAAGACTCCTTTTCTTTTAGAATCCTTGATTGGAAACATGGATGGCAGTGTAGCCGGCGGCCAAGGATTAGATGGAAATGTTAAAGACGCTGCAAGACATAAAGGTGAGCCTGTTTATGATGATGGTTCAGAGTTGGATATTGATGTAGATTTTGAAGAGTTGGAATTAAATTTAGACCTTGATGAGGATGATGTTTAGCAGCATAAACTTTTCCGTACAAATATGTGATAAATAAGCCGAGATAGCTCAGTCGGTAGAGCAGGGGACTGAAAATCCCCGTGTCAGTGGTTCAATTCCACTTCTCGGCACTTATAAATAAGGGGCTTAAGAAGGATATTTGAGCCCCTTATTTTTTAAAGAAGGAGGAGCAGGATGGATAAAAAAATAAAAATTGGAATAATCATTTGTGATCGCTATAGACGTTGTGCCGGGGGAAAATGTTTCAGGTCATTTCGAGACAGGGAGGGCGCTTTTAGCCGTTATAAGGGTATGGACGCTGAAATTGTTGGGTATACTACCTGTGATGGTTGTCCTGGCGGAAATATAGAATATGCTGTAGATGAAATGATGGGAAATGGGGCCGAGGTAATTCATCTTGCTACCGGTCTTATAGTTGGTTATCCACCTTGCCCTTATATTTCTTATTTTAATAATTTCATCAAGGAAAAATATGGCCTTGAGGTAATTTACGGCACTCACCCTATACCTGAAAAATATCTTAAGGTGCATAGTAAATTGGGTACATGGAATGACCCTAAATGGAAAGAAATTATTCAACCAACATTAGGGGATGAAAAGATTCGTTTGTCCTATAATTAAAAAATTGCTAACGTTTCAAAAGCTCTAATGTCCTTTGAACAATGTTTTCAGGCGTAAAGCCGAATTTTTCCATTACAGCTCCACCGGGTGCAGAGGCGCCAAATCTTGATATTCCTAATATTATGCCATGATCCCCTACGTAACGTCCCCACCCCATAGGGATACCCGCTTCTATAGCTATTCGTATTTTTACATCAGGCAGTAAGACCTTATCCTTATATTCCTGAGATGTTTTTTCAAACAGCTCCCAGCTCGGCATGTTGACTACCCTAACGGAAGTGCCCTTTTGGGCGAGGATTTTTTCGGCTGCAAGCGCAATATGGACCTCCGAGCCTGTGGCAATAAGGATAGCATCCGGCTTTCCATCGAAATCTTCCAATATATAAGCGCCCTTTGAAATTCCTTCTGCCACATTATGTCTTTTTTTATCTAATACAGGCAGCTTTTGTCTGCTTAAGATCAGGGCAACAGGGGCATCTTTATTTTTTATGGCAAAACGCCAGGCCTCTGTAGTTTCTGAGGCATCTGCCGGTCGGATTACAATCAGGCCAGGTATTGCCCGCAGAGAGGTTAGTTGTTCAACGGGCTGATGTGTCGGGCCGTCTTCACCAACTGCTATGCTGTCATGGGTAAAGATATATGTGACAGGAATTTTCATCATGGCGGCAAGGCGTATGGATGGCCGCATATAATCGGCAAATACAAGGAATGTTCCGCAATAAGGCCTTAAACCTTTGTGAATAGCCATACCGGACGTTATTCCACCCATTGCATGCTCCCTGACTCCAAAATGAATATTCCTGCCGGCGTATTGATTTTTCTGGAAGTCCTGGGCGGCTGTCATAAGTGTATTATTTGAAGGAGCAAGATCAGCAGAGCCACCAATTAGTATTGGTAGTTTTTCAGAAATGCCGTTCAAGATTTTACCTGAAGCAGCTCGTGTTGATAGAGGGTCTGTTTCTATAAAATCAGGGATATTATTGTCCCATCCCTCGGGCAACGATCCATTCATAGTATTCATGAATTTTATCGCCAGGTCTGGATATTTTTTATTGTATTGCTCGAAGCTTTCCTGCCAAAGGGATTCCGCCCCTTTTCCTTTTTCAACACATTTTCTAAATGAATCAAGAACCCCATCAGGTATATAAAATGGGGTATTCTCAGGCCAATTTAGGTTCTTTTTTGTAAGTTTTATCTCTTCATCGCCAAGAGGCGCACCATGGGCAGAGGCGGAATCCTGCTTGTTAGGGCTGCCAAACGCAATATGTGTGCTCAACATAATCAGTGAGGGTTTCTGTTGTTCCGACTTTGCCTCCTGGATTGCGCTGAAAATAGCATCCAAATCATTGCCATCGTCTACTTTCAGCACGTGCCAGTTGTATGACTTGAAACGAAGCTCCACATTTTCTGTAAAGGCCAGATTCGTGCTTCCCTCTATGGATATTTTATTATTATCATAGATGCATATAAGCCTTCCAAGGCCTAAGTGTCCTGCAAGAGATGCCGTCTCAGATGTAAGCCCCTCCATTAAATCCCCATCGCCACACATAGTGTAGGTATAGTGATCTACTATGTTAAATCCGGGGCGGTTAAAGATGGCAGCAAGGTGTCGTTCCGCCATTGCCATCCCCACGGCATTTGCAAAACCCTGCCCTAATGGGCCTGTAGTTGTCTCTACCCCAGGGGCGCAACCAAATTCAGGGTGTCCTGGAGTTTTACTTCCCCATTGACGGAAATTTTTTATATCATCAAGGCTGATGTCATATCCTGAAAGATAGAGCATAGAGTAAAGAAGCATGGAGGCATGACCTCCTGAGAGCACAAAGCGATCTCTGTCGTTCCAGTCCGGATTATGGGGATTATGTTTTAAAATCCTTGTCCATAACACATATGCAGCAGTCGCAAGGCCCATTGGGGCACCTGGGTGACCGGAATTCGCCTTTTGTATAGCATCCATAGCAAGTGTACGGATAGTATTGATACATATGCCATCAATGTTTGAATAGGTTTCAGTAAGATCTTTATTCATGATTCGCCCCCTTTTTAATGTTACAGGTAATTAAAATTCTGCGTAATCTGTACAAGTTATTTTAACTCACTACCTAAATCAAGATTCTTTCTCGATCAGGATCATACAGCGCTTGTTCATAAAGAGCTGCTGGTATTGTCTCCCCGTAAACTTCTATTTCATAGTTTTCATGGTTGGTATGATCCTGTTTTAGAAAACCATAGGCAATATTTTTTCCAACTGTATATCCATAACCGCCGCTTGTCACTACTCCTAAGACCTCACCCTTATTGTAGATTGTCTCACCGCCTCTTAGAATTGCAGGATCTTCACTGTCTAAAATAAAGCAGCAGAGCTTTAATTTAGGGCCATTCTCCTTTATTTCGAGAAGTGCATCCCTCCCAATAAAGTCTCCCTTTTTAAGGGCAATGCAAAAACCAACACCTGAGTCATAAGGATTGTAATCAGGTGTTAATTCTGCGCCCCAGTATCTATAGCCCTTTTCAAGGCGAAGCGAGTCAATTGCCCGGTAGCCCACATTACTTACGCCAAGTTCCTGGCCATTGTCCCAGAGAAGTTTATAGACATGCATGGCATATTCCGGCGGAATATAGAGTTCATAACCTAACTCACCTGTATATGTTATGCGGACTGCCAAAACCGGCGCATAACCTATGGTAATATGGCCGCACTGGCCAAATTTAAGGTTTTCATTGTTAACATTATCTCTTGTAACTCTATTTAAAAGTTTGCGGGAATAAGGACCGCAGACATTTATCATTGCATAGGAAGAGGTGATATCACGTAGTGTGACAGAGCCGTCAGTTGGCATATGTCTTTTAATCCAAGTAAAATCATGAGCCCCAAACGCTGTTCCTGTAACAATAAAAAATAGGTTTTTCGACAGACGGCTAATGGTAAGATCGCATTCTACACCGCCCCGTTCATTGCAAAGCTGGGTATAGGTAACGTTGCCAGCAGGCTTGTTGATGTCATTTGCAGCCAAATAGTTCAGAAACTCAAGGGCCTTATTGCCTTCAATCTCAAATTTGCTAAATGATGATTGATCTATCAACCCTACCTTCTCACGCACTGCCCTGTGTTCTTCTCCAACATGTGAAAACCAGTTTGGAACGTCAAAAGATAGTTCATCATTTGGTTCCATGCCTTCCGGTGCAAACCAGTTTGCCCTTTCCCATCCAAACTTTTCGCCATAGACAGCCCCCTTATTCTTTAAAACATTGTAAAGAGGGCTTTGCTTAATACACCGAGCAGTAGTGTGTTCTTCATATGGCCATGATATAGTGTAGTGCTTGCCATAGATTTCTTTTGTTCTATCAAGTAAATATTTAGGGCTCTTGTGATGTTGACCAAATCGGGTTATATCAAGGGGCCACAGATCCAGGCCTGGCTCTCCTTCTATAATCCACTCTGCCATCATACGTCCTGCTCCGCCTCCAGCTGCAATGCCGAATGCGTTAAATCCCGTTGCAACAAAACAATTATCTCTCTCCGGCGCAAGGCCCATGACGCAGTTGCCGTCAGGGGTAAATGCCTCAGGACCGTTGATCATGCGTACTATGCCGGTTGTTTCAAGGCATGGGACCCGTTTAATAGCACCCTCGGAAAGGGGTTCAAAATGTTCAAAATCCGGTGCGAGCAGTTTCTGTGTGAAGTCTTCCGGGATACCGTCAACTGCCCAGGGAATGCCATTACGTTCATAACCTCCTATTACTAAACCTCCAACCTCCTCCTTGTAGTATATAAGGCTGTCTTTATCTCGCATGGTAGGCAAGTTAGATGGCAGGCCGTCGATGTTTTCCGTCACTAAGTACTGATGTTGGAATGGTACAAGTGGGATATTGATACCCATCATCCGGCCAATCTCTCTGCCCCACATTCCTGCGGCATTTACTGCTATTTCACATTTAATCCTTCCCTTGTCCGTATTAACTGCGGTCACCCGGTTTCCTGTGAACTCGAAGCCCATTACAAGGGTTTGGCGGTAAATATTGGCCCCACGGTTCTTTGCCCCCTTTGCCATAGCCATGGTCAGGCCGCTTGGGTCGGCCTGACCGTCGGATGGTATAAATGCCGCTCCTATGACTCCTTCGAGGTTAATAATGGGGAACAGGTCCAGTGCCTCCTTAGGCGATATGATGTGCATGTCAAGACCAAATCCACGGGCCATTGTGGCCCCCCTTTTCAGCTCATACAGGCGGTCTTTACCGCATGCAAGATGGAGGCAGCCGCTTTCTTTCCAGCCTGTAGTGAGGTCTGTTTCCTCCTCAAGCTTTTCATATAATTCGACACTGTATTTTAGCATTTGGGTTACATTTTGGTTGGACCGCAATTGTCCTACAAGGCCGGCTGCATGCCAGGTTGACCCGCTGGTCAACTCGCCTTTCTCAATAATTACAACATCCCTCCATCCCATTAAGGTGAGATGATAGGCAATGCTGCATCCAATAATGCCGCCGCCGATTATGACTACTTGAGCACTGTCACGCATTTTGTATTTCCTTTTGGTTTTTTTATTTATCCGCAAAATTAAGACATTGAAATCAAAAAATACATCTACCAATTTTAAGGTATGTTTTCAAGAGTTATTTAAGAGGCCAGTCAAGAAAAGAAGTTGACAAACTTATAAAATTTGAAGATTCTTGAGGGAACTATTGAGTACAATTACTTATTTTTGCAATGATTTAAAGGAGGAGAGTCTATATGAATGAATTCATTTATTCCAATGTCGCCCGTGAGATGGAGGTTTACGGATATGATTCCGTGGTTAAAAGTCATTGCAGGATGTGCCATGGGGGCTGTGGTGTATTGATTTATCTTAAAGACGGCAAGGTCTCTAAGATTGCCGGTGATCCGGACTGCCCCATAAATCACGGCACCCTCTGTAGCAAGGGAATTGCATCTGCACAGTTAGCCTACCATCCGGATCGGTTAACCTATCCCATGCGAAGAATCGGGCCAAAGGCAAGCGGAAAATGGGAGCGTATCACATGGGACGAGGCACTAAATACCATTGCAGAAAGGATTCTTGATTATAAAGAAAGATTCGGCGCAGAATCCATTGTGCCTGGTTACGGCACGGGAAGAGACAACGAGTCTGTTATTTACCGCTTTGCCAACCTGTTAGGCACTCCCAATGTGCTTACAGCAGGGCATTTTTGCTATGGCCCCCGCATAGCCACAAGTATTTTGACATGTGGAACGAACCCAATCGTGGACTACGAAAACCATCCCAAGTGTATTATGGTGTGGGGAAATAACCTTACTGTAAGTAATCCTGACTGCTACAAGGGTGAACCTTTTTCCGTCAGTTTGGACAAGGGCGCAAAATTGATTGCGGTAGACCCGAGGCTTACAAGAATTGCGGCCCGCGCTGACATATGGCTGCGGCTGAGACCCGGAACGGATGCGGCCCTTGCACTCGGAATGCTCAATGTGATTGTTAATGAAGGATTGTATGACAGGGAATTTGTGGAAAACTACGTTCATGGATGGGAGCCTTTTGTTGAAAGGGTCAATGAGTACCCTATAGGTAGAGTGGAGAAGATAACATGGGTTCCTGCCGAGAAAATAAAAGAGGCGGCAAGACTCTTTGCAACTATCAAACCTGCAGCCATCCAGTGGGGAGTGGCTATTGAACAACAGATCAACTGTGCGGATAACAATAGATCCCTTATGGCCCTTATGGGTATCACGGGAAATATAGACATTCCCGGTGGGCAGATGCTGTTTACCCCGCCAAGGATCAGGAACGTAGGGCAATTTGGAGCACATAAAGAACTTCCGAAAGAGCAGGCGGCAAAACGTTTGGGGGGAGAACGATTCCGCCTGGCTGGAAATTTTGCGATTATCAACCCTAAGTGCGTATGGGATGCAATAATTGAGGAAAAACCTTACCCAGTTAAGATGTTATTTTTTATCAGTTCAAACCCCTTGATGACACGGGCAAATGCAAGGGAGGTTTACAGGGCGCTGGAAAAAGTGGAGTTCATGGCTGTCTCAGACTTCTTTTTGACACCTACAGCCGAGCTCGCAGATATTGTTCTGCCTGCGGCCACGTGGCTTGAGATGGACTACATAGGAGACTTCTGGAAAAGACATGGCCACATCCTTCCCAGGCGGAAGGCCATAACCGTTGGGGAGTGCCGTTCAGATCATGAGATGCTGAATGATCTGGCCCACAGGGTAGGACAGGGAGAACACTGGTGGGATACCTTTGAAGGGGCTTTGGATTATATCCTTGAACCTATGGGGATTTCATGGCAGGACTTTAAAAAAATGGATTTTATCAAGGGGGAAATCGAATATCAAAAGTACAAAGAGAGAGGGTTTTCCACACCCACCAAAAAATTTGAACTTTACTCAACATTGCTTGAAAAATGGGGCTATGATCCCTTGCCACAGTATCGTGAAGCTCCGGAAAGCCCTGTGAGTAAGCCGGAATTACACAAAGATTATCCATATATACTTATAACGGGGAGGAGGGTCCCCGGTTTTTTTCATACGGAAAACCGGCAGGTGCCATGGCTAAGGGAGCTTCACAGGGATCCTGTAGTGGAAATCCACCCGGAAACTGCTCGAAATGTGGGCATTAAAGAAGGAGATTGGGTGGTAATTGAATCTCCGCGAGGGAGAGTAAGGCAGCGGGCCAAGCTTTTTGAAGGCATGGACCCAAGGATTGTATCTGCTGAGCACGCCTGGTGGTTTCCTGAAAAAAAAGACCCTGGGCATGGCTGGGATGAATCAAACATTAATATACTGACAGACAATGCCTATGAAACATGTGATCTTGCAATGGGCGCCACGAACGTCAGAACACTGTTATGCAAAATCTATCCTGAAGAGAAGTGAAGGAGGCGGCTTATGAGAAAGTATTCTCTTATTATTGACAATGAATCCTGTTGGGGATGCAAGACCTGTGAGGTGGCCTGTAAGCAGGAAAATATGGCCCCTGACGGGGTTAAACTGATTTATGTCTCAGAGGATGGGCCAAGGAAAATTGACGGCATGCTGAATCTTTTATTTTATGTTAATGTATGTCAGCAATGTGATGATCCTCCATGCGCGGATGCTTGTCCTGAAGAGGCAATTTACAAAAGAGAAGATGGGATTGTGGTGATGGATTATAAAGAGTGTAGTGGCTGTGGGTTATGCATTGAGGCCTGCCCCTACGATGCTATCTCTTTTGATCCTGACAAGGGCATAGCACAAAAGTGCAACCTTTGCCATCACAGGGTGGATCAAGGGCTTTTGCCTGCGTGTGCAGACAATGTCTGTCCGGCCCATTGCATTTATTTTGGAGATCCAACGGACATTAACGCTCAGATTGCAGAAAAGCACAGTACTTGGGCCAAGGAGAAAGCCGGCCAGGCCATGGAATGTAGATAAAATGATAAAACCTTTTCAATTTGCAAAGATACCGCATACTATCTTCGGGGGTGATAACTTTAAAAAACTTCCCGATCTAATCAAAGGCTATGGCGGCTCAGCGCTAATACTTACAGGTAGATCATCCTTTAGGAGCACATGGCAATGGGATTTTTTGATCTCTGATCTGAAAGGATTTTCAAGGGCGTATTATACTGCAAGTGTTGGCGGTGAACCTTCGCCGGAGATTGTTGACAGCATCTGCTCGGAGTATCGTACGATGGGTATTTCGATAGTTATATCAGTCGGTGGAGGGAGTGTGATTGATGCAGGGAAAGCGGTTTCTGCAATGCTGGGTAAAGATGGTTCAGTTGAAGATTATCTTGAAGGTGTTGGAAAAAAGGAACATAATGGAAAAAAGGTTCCTTTTATAGCAGTACCTACAACATCAGGCACAGGCAGCGAGGCGACAAAAAATGCGGTAATAAGTGTTATTGGTGAAAATGGATACAAAAAGTCACTAAGGCACGACAATTTTATCCCGGATATTGCATTGATCGACCCTGAGCTTACTCTATCCTGCCCGCCTGACATTACTTCAGCCTGCGGTATGGATGCCTTCACACAACTTCTGGAATCGTATGTATCAACCAAGTCCTCTCCAGTGACGGACGCCCTTGCATATAGCGGCCTTAAACGCGTAAAAAATTCTCTTATAAGCTCATTTGAGAATGGGATGGAGGATGTTAAAGCCCGTACAGATATGGCCTATGCTTCGTATATCTCCGGGATAACCCTTGCCAATGCAGGGCTTGGCGTTGTCCACGGATTTGCCTCATCCATAGGCGCCCGCGTTGAAATACCCCATGGTGTTGTGTGTGGGACTCTACTTGGGATTTCAACAAGGGTGTCTATTGAGGAGATGAGAAAGAAAGACCCTGCTGCGATTGGATTATCAAAGTATGCTGATATAGGGCGGCTTTTCAACAGGGAGACTGGAAAGGGTAGGGATTATTATTGTGATACCTTAATTGAGTTTATTGAAAAATTGACGGAAAATCTTAATTTACCAACCTTGGAGAAATATGGTTTAGATGAAAGTAAATACAAGGCAATAGTAGAGGCAACAGAGGTAAAGAACAACCCTGTAGATCTTGAAAAGTATGAACTTGAAAGGATATTAAGGGAGAGGACGTAAAGAAAAAAAAGTAAATATTCATTATGGCAGCAATGACAGCCAGTGATCCGCGCTTATTATCATTATTTTCAAATTATTGTTGGAAACAAGTTTACATATATCACCTCTATTGACAAGCTGGACTGCCGGGATATTGAGAAGCTTTTGAAATTTTATCAGGCTTTTGGATGCATAATCATCAGACAATTTGGTTTCAATAAGCAGGAGAGGATTATTGTTGTTTGAAATCAGGAAATCAACCTCTTCTCTGTCTCTGTTTCTTAAATAATGCAAAGAGAAATTCCCGTAACCGAGATCATTCCAGTTTGAAACGGCCCGAAAAAGTTCCAGAGCGACCATGTTCTCAAATTTTGCCGCCGGTGAATCAATCCCGGCATAATCGAAGAGATACAGCTTTTTCTCCTTGGTTATGGCCCTTGATATTTTTCGGTTCCACGGAGTTAGTCTGAAAACCATAAAAAAGTTTTCAAAGATCTCAATCCAGTTCCTGACGCTGTCAAATGACACATGAATATCTCTCGAAAGACTTGCCATTGAAAGCGGGCTGCCGATCTTAGAAGGCAGCAGAGAAAAAAGTATTTCGACATCTTCAATGCTGCGAAGTGATGCGAGATCACGAATATCTTCTCGTAAGATCTGTTTTCTGTAGGTGTTTGACCAGATCCGGTAGAATTCATTTGTTCCATCAAAGTATGGGTCCGGGAATCCGGTGAACTGACTTAGTTTATTCCAGATGGGTTGTATTTTATTTGGAAAGGCACGAACTTCAATGGGATTGGACAAGAATTGCTCAAATGTGAGATTGTTCCCTGCAAGTTCGGCAAGGGTAAACGGCCACAGATAAAAAATAAAATACCTGCCGGCTAATGAATCCCCTCCTTTTTGATACATATCCAATCTGCCGCTGCCGGATACAACGAATTTATAGTTGCCTTTATCACGGTCGTATACACTCTTGAGGTAATTCTTCCAGTTTGAATACTTATGCAGCTCATCGAATACTATGAGCGGTACGGAGTTGTCTTTGCGATGCACTTCTTCATAAAAAGACGGGTTTTCGATTAGTTTTCGCTTCTCTTCAAGGATATCCCAGTTAAAATAAAGTGAATTATTGTAATCTTTGGCCAGAATTTGCGTGAAAGTGGTTTTGCCTGCCTGCCTCGGTCCCGCAATAAAAACCATCTGTTTATATGAGGAAAGCCTTCCCCAGATATTTTCGTATAATATCCTTTTCATATTCGACAATATAAGTCCCTAACCTAATATTGTCAAGACAAAATTTGGTTATAACCTAATATTGTCAATTCAAGGCGATTCTGAAATAAACAATCGCCAATCAAAAATCAAAAATCCAAACAATCCCCCTGAGCCACTCCGGCTATTTTGAGAAGTAGTGCACTAATTGATCTGCATGAATGATGCCGTCAAATTCCTGGTTTTCAAGTCCCTTCTTCAGTAAACCCTTTTCACCGTCAGGGTCACCTAAGCATGTAACTATTATGCCTGCATCACTTAAGTTTTCCCTTTCCGTATAAACATTTGTAGTGGCAATAATATGCATGCCTGCCTCTTTTGCCGCTAAAACACCGTTTCTTGAGTCTTCAATAACAATGCATTCTTCAGGTTTAAGACCTGTTTTCTCAAGGGCAAGGAGGTAAATTTCCGGGTCCGGTTTTTTCCTGCTGACTACATCTCCGGCAAGAACAAATGAGAAGTTTATCTCTTTTAGCATTCCCCTGGCTATTGCATTGGCTGCCCTTTCATTGGCTGTTGTGCAAATCCCTAATATAATTCCGCTACCCATTGCCTCCTTCATAAGCCTTTTGATGCCTGGTCTTAGGGGAAGTTTGCCTCTTTCAATGAGTTTGATGAATATTTCTGTTTTTGTCTTATGAAGCTTTTTTATCAGCTCGTCTTCTTCATCTTTGTTTAAATCGGAGAAAACACCTTCAGCTTGAAAGTAGTGCCTCATCCTTTCCTTTCCCCCGGAAATCTGGAGAAGCTCATGATACTTTTCTACATCCCATTGAAACTCGTAGCCAAATTCTTTAAATGTTTCATTAAAGGCCACTCTATGGCCATCCTTTTCCGTATCAATTACAACACCATCCTGATCGAAAAAAATCGCCTTTATTTTTGACATAATCTTTTATCCTCCTTTTAAACAAAATAGTTTTTAAGAAACCTTATGAATCTTTCATTTTCCTCATTTAGGCCGGGAGTTACCCTGAAGTAACCATCTTTACCACGTATTGGGGCGATTTTTTTAAGGAATATTTTTTCCATATATATTGCTGCCTGAAGGATTTCATCAGTAGTTTTTCCTGTCATGGTTGCATCTATGAGCATGTAATTCCCATGGGCAGGATAGGGTTTAAGCCCTACTTTTTTTGCCTCTTCGAAAAATATATCCATCCATCGATTATTATGTTTTACCTTTTCCTCTATCTCCTTAGGATTGTCAAGAATTGCCTCTGCCGCCGCCATTGACATCAAACTCACATTCCACGGCAAAAACATTGTTTTAAATGCGTCAACCATCTCCTTAGCGCCCAACACATAACCAAACCTTACTCCTGCAAATCCATGGGCCTTTGACAGGGTAACGGATAAAAATACTTGAGGATATTTTTTTACCAAAAGGGCCTTTGATGGGATTTCCGGATGATAATCAAGGTAGGCCTCATCAATGCACAGGGGTATCCCTGTTTCACAAAAACGCTCAAGGTCGGCGTCATCAATGAAAACTCCTGTTGGATTATTTGGGTTAATTATAAGTATTAATTTTGTCCTGTCTGTTATGGCATTTAGCATTGCATCTACATCATACTGCAAATCACCTTCTTTTACAGGGATGGAGATTACCTTTCCGCCACATAATTCCGCCCTCGGTGGAAATAGGCCAAAGGTTGGGTTTGACATTATAATTTCATCCCCTGGTTGCAAAAAAATGCGCATCATGCTGTCTATAATCTCTGATGATCCATTGCAAAGGGCACAATTATCAGGGCCAAGGTCGTACTTTTTAGCAATTTTAGTTCTTAAACTTAGCATACTGTCAGGATAGCGGTTGCCTTTTTTCACTGCATCGGCCACTGCGTTTACAACCTTGTCTGATGGGGGGATAGGGTTTTCATTAAGCATAAGCCTGCCCATTTCAGGATGAGCCCATGCCTTATCTAAAATACTTGTATTATATTCTCTTGCAGTTAGCAGCCAGGGAACATACCATTCTTTTAATTCCTTCATTTTTTCTCTCCTTATTAATTTGTAAAATTTTTAACAGTTATATAAAGTCCAAGCCTTACAACCAGCTCTATATTTTAGTATATAATGTTTAATAATATCTATTGCAATACTGAAGGACGTTTGCCGGTCTTTTTTTGCACTAACTGTAGGATACCAAGCATTGCCATAACAATAACTATGATAACCGTACACATTGCATTTGCGCTTGCGGTCCACCCATCATTATCAAGCATAATGATCTCTATAGCCGCGAGGTGAACAGAGGCGGAAACAAGAAAAATAACAGCGCTTATTGTGGTCATGGATCTCATGAAAAAATAGGTAAAATTTTGAAAAAATGCAACCTTTGAAAGTGGAAATATTATCTTAAAGAATGTCCTCAGTGCATCTCCGCCGAGACTTATCGACGCCTCTTCGATAGATGGGTCGATATTCCTTAGATTTGATATGCTGGATAATATACCAAGGGTGAAATTGCATATTACAATATTTATAACAATTATCCATGGTGTGCCATAAAAGATGTAATGAGGCTTATTAAATGCAAGAATATAGCCCAGCCCCATTACAAGGCCTGGAATGGCAGCGGGCATGACGGATAGGAGGTATAGCAGCTGTTTGAAGTATGGTCTACGTGTCTCCATAACATAACCTGCAACGAGGGTTAAGAAGGCCCCTACAATGCCTACAATCAAAGAAACCCATAAACTGGTCCATATAGCGGAATACCCACCTATCGATGGGAAGTGATAATGTTCAAGCGTGAGAGACCAGTCGTAAGGCCATATTTTAACGAAAGATCCTATAACCACTGTTGCAAATACAAGAATTATAGAAAAGGATACGAAAATGCAATAGGTCTTATATAATATTTTTTTTAATGGTCTTGAAGGTGGAATTACAGGTTTAGCAGCGCCGCTTATCATGGAGAATGTCTTACGGGAAATATAGTAATTAAACATAAATGCCATAAGGGAAGGAACAAGCAAGATAATGCTTATAGTTGCACCCAGATCAAAGCGATATAGGTTTGTAACCTGTGCATAAATTTCAGTGGCCAGGACATGGTAGTCTGCTCCTATGACTACAGGGTTTCCAAAATCTGTTATTGTCAAATTGAATGTAAGGGCAGCAGCGCTGAATATTCCATACTTTGCAGACGGCAGTGTTATCCGTGTAAACACCTTAAACGGGGTTGCCCCTAAACTCTCTGCCGCCTCATCCAACCTGATATCGACAGAGGAGAGGGTTGTGTAGAGAATTACAAATGCATGGGGCAAACAATAGAGTACTTCTGATACAATAATCCCTGTTGAACCGTATATATTCCAGTCTATTTGCAAAAGATGGGCTGTGATTAATCCATTTCTGCCGAAGAGATAGATCAGCGCCAGGGCCTGGACAATGGAGGGGGCTATAAGGGGCATCATGATAATATTTCTGAAAAAGGGTTTTCCCGAAATAGTTGTTCGCGTCATGGCATAGGCAAAAAAGAAAATTATCACAGTTACAATAACAGTGGTTACACCGGATACATAAAGGCTGTGCCATAATGCATTTAATGTATATGAAGTGGTAAAATATTTATGAAAGTTTTCGAGGGTGAAATTCAAAAGTCCAAACTCGCCGCCCTTAAAAAAACTCATAGTAAGGATTGTCCACAGTGGGAAAAGCATGAAAAAACTAAGCAGCAATCCTATGAAAATTGTAACAGTTGGTATGATGAATTTATCAAATTCCATTCGTACAGGCGAGATAACATATTGATTGATTACATCAGCTTCTTTCTGGTTTGTATTCATTTCCACACTTTTTTTATTTGATGGTTTTGCATTATATCAATTTATCAAAAAACTCAGAATAGACATGGAATGTGTCAGGCGGGAAATAAAGCCTGATTTTTTGGCCTCTTTTCAGGCCTGATCTTTCAAACTCTTTCTCCGGTAGATCAAAGACCATTTCCTGTCCCTGGAGCATAAATGTAATCCTTACAACGGCGCCAATAAAATTGATAACTTCTACAGCAGATTCAACAACATTAGATTTGACACAATCTTCATAGGGAATTGTAGTCCCTACTAATTCAATATTTTCAGGCCGAATGGCAAGATATACTTTTTTATTTTCTACTTCATTGAGGTTTGAAGCCATAAATTGAAGGTTGCCAAATTTTACAGACCCGTTATTTTTTGTGCCTGAAATAAAGTTGGATGTTCCTACGAACTCAGCAACAAAACTTGTCTTTGGTCTTTTGTATATATCTAATGGTGAATCTAATTGTTCAAATTGACCATTTCTCATAATTACGATTCTATCGGCAAGAGAAAGGGCCTCTTCCTGATCATGGGTTACATAAATCAGGGTAATGCCAAGGTCTTGTTGCAGTTTTTTGATAACTACTCTTAGGCGCACTCGTATTTTTGCATCAAGGGCGCTCAAGGGCTCGTCTAAAAGCAGTACCTTGGGCTTTATGGCAAGGGCTCTTCCGAGGGCGACCCTTTGCTGTTGGCCACCGCTTAGTTGTGAGGGGTAATGTGCCTCCCATCCGCTCAGGTCTAAGAGTTTTAATATTTCTGCTACCCTCTCATTTATGAGTCTTTGAGGAACCTTCCTCATGTTTAAACCGAATGCTATGTTTTTCTCTACAGTCATATTCGGGAAAAGCGCATAGGATTGGAAGACGATTCCAAAATCTCTTTTTTGCGGAATAATGTCATTTATAATATTTCCATCGTAAATAATATTACCTGATGTAGGCTGCTCAAAGCCGGTTATCATCCTGAGAATTGTTGTTTTTCCGCACCCACTTGGCCCTAAGAAGCAAATAAATTCACCAGGTATTATATCTAAGCTTACATCATCAACCGCTACTAAAGGCCCAAAGGTCTTCCTTACTTTTTCTAAAACCAGCTTTTTTGACATAGCATCAAATGCTCCTTTAAGGTTTGTAGTAAACCAGGGTTAGGTCTACACATTTGACAAAAACAACTTTCTCTTTATCTTTGAGATTTGGGTACTTCCCATTTTAAGTGGTTAAACTTCTCTCCCTTGGTTTTTCTCTCGCAAAGGCGCAAAGCTCGCAAAGGTTATAAATTGTTTACAATACGTGTTGTGCTATTCATGATTAATCCAACATTGAAATTGATTAATAACCCAAGTTTGATGCATTCCTAAAAAGTCGTCACTCCTGTGAAAACCGGAGTCCGGAAACTTTGTAACCAATGGTAAAAATTGGATTCCTTCCGGGCTTGATCCGGGATCAGCCGGAATGACAAGAAGGACGACGGAATGACAAAAAATGTTGTTTTCGACTTTTTACGGGTTAATCAAGCTTGATTCCCGTTATTTTCAAATATGTAAAAAGCCGCTTTTTGTGCACCGGCAAAAGTTTTTCTACCGACTAAAGTTCGAAAATGTCTTTATAAAAAAAACCTTTGCGGCTTTGCGCCTTTGCGAGAGAAAACAATCGTCAATCAATAATCCCCAATTAGCAGCTCAAAAACCCCTCCCACAAGGGGAGGGGGGTAACTTATCCGCTCATTTTGAGAAAGAGCCTATCTGTTTTTATTTAATGAAGAAAAAGCCCTGACCACACGTCAAGTATTTTCGCGCGATTTTTTGACTGCCATGGAAAATCCATGGGAGCTAATTTAATTGTATCTAAGGAGGGCAGGGATTTTGGTCCAGAGATTCCTGGATATGCCACCCCTAATTTAAATTTTGCATAGCTTGTCATGGCATTTTTTGATATTGCCCAGTCTAAGAATTTTTTTGCCGCCTTTTCATGCTTTGCACCCTTCAGCAGGGAGTTCACTTCCAACTCAAATCCTGCGCCTTCCTCAGGAAGAATCATTTCAACTGGAAAACCCTTCTTTTTCAAAGATGAGTAAACAAAGGCGAATGAACAGCCTATTGCATATTCACCAGCAGCGGTTAGTTTTGCAGGCTTTGAGCCGCTTTTTATGTACTGCCCCATGTTCTTATCCAGTTTTTTTAGGAAATCCCATGCCTTATTTTTTTCTATAGGTTTGTTTTTGTAATCCGGATCGAGCATTACAAGGAGACTTGCCACCTGTAAGAAGCCTGTGCCCGAGCTTGCCGGATTCGGCATTATAAGTTTTCCCTTATAAGCAGGATTGAGAAGATCATTCCATCCCTTAGGCATTGGGAGATTGTCTTTTCCCATAACTTTTGTATTAGCTACGAAAGCAGCTGCGTATAAATCTATTGCAGTCCAGTAGCCGTTAGGGTCCTTAAAATTATTAGGGATTTTATCCCATCCCTTAGGCTTGTATGGAACGAGCATTCCCTTAGGGACAAATTCTGACGTATTTGTTACTGCCCATCCCCAAATGCAGTCTGCTTGTGGGTTATCCTTTTCCGCCAGCATCCTTGCGCCTAATTCGCCTGTTGAAAGTCGAATGGCCTGTATATCAAGATCAGGCAAGTTTTTTTTGGCAAGTTTAAGATAGTCAACTACCTCTTCATTCTCCAGTGAGGTATAAATAACGACTGTGGACTTTGCCGTTGCCGTTCCCATAACAAAAAACAATGAGATTAAAACACAGATAATTGATAAACCTAATTTTTTCATCTTTACCCTCCCTTTTAAAAGTTTTTAAAATTTTATTATAAAACCACTAATAACATAATTCTACTAAAATTCAATGAGAAATTGAAATTTAATAGAAAAGTATTTATTCAGCCATTAGGACACGAAGACACGAAGAAAAGACTGATATCAATAAAGCAATCGGGAAGTATCGGCGGCTGAAATGTGAAGTTATTTTTGAGTGAGCCCTCAGTGCCTTTGTGGTCGGTTACATTTAAACTTGCCTTTTTTTATATTTTATTATAATTCTTTCTAAAAAAAAGGAAAATCTATATCTTAAACAAATGAAGATAGGCGTAATTTCAGATACCCATTTAAGTGGTGTAAATGCTCGGCTGAACGAAATATACAATAATTATTTCACAAATGTGGATATGATTATCCATGCCGGAGATGCAGTTTCCGCAGAAGTAATAGAATTTTTAGGACAAAAGCGTCTCCACGCTGTCCAGGGCAATATGGACAGTCAGGAAATAAAAGGCCGGCTTCCAAGAAAGAAAATATTTGAGGCCAACGGTGTTCGCATTGGATTGATACACGGATGGGGTTCTCCTTATGGAATAGAAGAGAGGATTAAACCGGAGTTTGAAGATATCCAGGTTATTGTTTACGGACATTCTCACAGGGCTGTTAACCATATTCATGATGGAGTACTTTTTTTTAATCCAGGCACTGCAACAGGTTTCTGTGCTGATGGAATTCACTCAATTGGGATTTTAGATATCGGAAGGGGTATTACAGGTAATATAATTAAAATTTGAGGTTGTGTATAATGAAAGTTTTATGGGCCCCCTGGAGAATGGAGTATGTCAGCTCTGATGATATTAAAGGGGAATGCATATTTTGTCCAGGTAAAGATAGGAGTAGAGATGAAGAAAGATTGATTTTATTTATCGGCAAACGGAGTATTGTTTTAATGAACAGATTTCCATATATAAATGGGCATCTTCTTATAGCCCCGTTGAGACATGTATCGACATTGGATGAGTTGTTAACTGAAGAGAAACTTGACCTAATAACAATGGTGGAAAAATCCATTGACATATTGAAAATGGTTATGAATCCAGGTGGGTTTAATGTGGGCTTGAATATGGGCAAGGTAGCAGGAGCAGGCGTAGAGGACCATATCCACTTCCATGTTGTGCCTCGATGGGAAGGGGATACAAATTATATGAGCATATTTGGAGAGGTAAGGGTTATTCCAGAGCATATCAAGGGTACATATCAAAAATTATTACCTTTTTTTAAAAAAATTAAAGGATGATAAAAATTCTATAGATAATTTAGGAGGATTCCATGAAACACGTAAAGGCGTTTATAAGCATAATAATTATGCTGCTCGTAGTAATAATTATTGTTGAAAACCTTGAGCAGTTATCAACAACGCTAACACTAAAAATAAACTTACTTTTCTGGGACCGGGAGACACCGCCAATGGCTTTCTATCTGGTTGTAATAATAGTATTTTTACTTGGCATCATTATAGCCGGCCTTTTTGGAATAGTAGAACGTTTTAAATTAAAGAAGGAAATAAGGAATCTTTTAAAAGAGAACAAGGGAAGAGACAAGGAACTGGATTCTTTGAGAAACCTTCCTATTGTTCAGAGTAACATGGACGACAAGATAGATGAGAAAGGTGCAGAAGAAGTAGATTAGAGATAGAAGGGAGTTCCCATTCGTCATTCCGGCGAAAGCCGGAATCCAGAGAGCCATAAGTGAACAAACAGACAAATGTGCAAACCCTGGAGATTGATGATTGTTGGTTGTTTATCTCTCGCAAAGGCGCAAAGCCGCAAAGTTTAGAGATTATTTACAATACATATAACGCAATAACCGGGTTAAATTTTTTATGTGGCAGCAGTTTAAATACTGGTTTTTTGATTTGCAAGGTCTGGATACAGGCATTCTGTTGTTATCTGCCTTTGTAGGGATTTATATTATCTACAGATTTATTCAATCAAGAAGTGCAGACAAGTTCAGAAAAAAGTTGGATAGA